>JBBQIO010000115.1:0-8812 GCA_038325015.1 Polyangia bacterium | reverse complement strand
GGACAGAACATGGCGGAGCACATCACGCTCCTGCCGGTCGACCCGTTTTACCGCATCCGTTTCGACGACGGCCGCATCTTCGACTACACCGGAGACGCCGATCGCATGGCCGCCGAGGTGCACAAATTCAACCCCGCCGACGTCGATGGATATCGCCGCTTTGTCGATGAGGCCGCCAAGATTTACGCGGTCGGCTTCGAGCAGCTCGGCGATGTCCCGTTCGGCCGTTTCACCGACATGCTCAAGATCCTGCCGGCGATGGTCAAGCTGCGCTCGCATCTGTCGGTCTACTCGTTGGTCAGTAAGTTCATCCGCGATCCCGACCTGCGCACGGTCATGTCGTTCCATCCGCTGCTAGTGGGCGGAAATCCGTTTTCCACCACGTCGATCTATGCGCTGATCGCGTTTCTCGAGCGCAAATGGGGGTTCTGGTTTGCCAAGGGCGGGACGGGTGCGATCGTGCAAGCGCTGGCCGCGCTATTCACCTCGCTCGGCGGCACGCTCGAATGTGGCGTCGAGGTCGAAGAGATCGTCGTGGAAAATGGCCGCGCCACCGGCGTGCGCTTGATGGACAAAGGCGGCGGCGCCCGCACGCTTCCGGCACAGATCGTCGTGTCGAACGCCGACGCCCCGCACACTTACAAACATCTGATCAATGCACGGCACCGACGGAAAAACAGCGACCGCCGCATCGACAAGATGCGCTATTCGATGGGGTTGGTGGTCAGCTACTTCGGCACCAAACGGACCTATCCGGACCTAGCGCACCACACGATTTTGCTCGGGCCTCGGTATAAACAGCTCTTATCCGACATTTTCGACAAGAAGGTCTTGGCCAAAGATTTTTCACTTTATCTCCATGCGCCGACACGCACCGATCCGTCGCTGGCGCCGCCCGGCTGCGAGAATTTTTATGTGCTGGCGCCGGTGCCCCATTTGGAGTCCGGGACCGATTGGCCCGCCGAGCAAGATCGCTTCCGCGACGCGATCTTTGCCCATCTGGAAAAGTGCGGCGTGCCCGAGCTGCGGCAGAACCTGGTCACCGAGCGGACCATCACGCCGCAGCATTTTTTGACCGAGCTCAACTCGGTCAACGGGGCGGCATTTTCGATTCAGCCAGTTCTGCGGCAGTCGGCCTGGTTCCGCTTTCACAATCGATCCGAAGATGTCGCCGGGCTCTATTTCGTTGGCGCGGGAACCCATCCCGGCGCCGGCCTGCCGGGCGTGTTGTCGTCGGCCAAAGTGGTCGACCGGCTGATCCCCGACTCCGATGGCACCGGCAACGCGCGCGATCCGATCGCCGGGACGCACGCTGCCTGAGTCGGTGCCAAACCGATCGAATCGATCGGATCGATCGGAGCTATCAGATCGATCGGACCGATCAGACCGATCAGACCTGAGCCGCGCCGAGGCAAAGATTTGCCGCGCCTGGATCGCCGAGCACTCCAAAAGTTTTTATTTGTCCTCCCTGCTGTTTCCCCGACGAGTTCGCGAAGCGGCCTGGGCGCTGTACGCCTTTTGTCGGCGTGCCGACGATGCAGTCGACGAGACGGGTGAGCACGGCTCTGGCCCGACCCCCGAGCGAGCGGTCGCGCTCCGGCGTGTCGACTCGCTGCGCCGCCGGCTCGATCGCGCCTATGGCGACGGCGATGACGTTGCGACCGATTCACCCGACGCGGTCATCGATCGCGCCTTTGCCCGCATCGCGCGTCGCTACGCCATCGATCGCGCGCTGCCCGAGGCGCTGCTCGACGGCATGGCCATGGACGCCGAAGATCGCCGCTACCGCACCATCGACGAGCTCTATCTCTACTGCTTTCGCGTCGCCGCAACGGTCGGGCTGATGATGTCGCGCGTGATGGGGGTTTCCGACGACCGCGCGTACGCCCGCGCCACCGACCTCGGCGTGGCCATGCAGCTGACCAACATCGCGCGCGACGTCGGCGAAGATGCGCGGCGCGGTCGCGTCTATCTGCCCGACGATCTGTTGGCCGAGCACCAGATCGACCGGCAAGCCGTGCTCAGCGCACACAGCGCATCCAACGAGCTGCGACAGGCCGTCCGGCAACTGCTCGAGCGCGCCGACGCGCACTATCGCGCCGCTGATCTCGGCGTGCCGCTTTTGCCGCGCAGCTGTCGCTGGGCGATCGCCTCGGCGCGCCGGATCTATGCCGCCATTGGCGACGCGGTGGCACGACGCGGCTGGGATTCGATCACCGGCCGCGCACGGGTCGGGCTGGCCAAAAAGCTATGGTTGGTTTTTCGCTCGCTGGGCGCGGCACTGCCACGGACCACGATCCGGCGCGGCTCCGTCGGGCCGGGCGACGCAACGCTCGTTCCACTGATCATCGCGGTCGGATTGCCGGCGCCTCGTGCACTCGTTGAGATCGAGTCCGTTCGTTGAACGCCGCCGAGCTGGCGCGGCGATTTCCGCGCACCGTCGAAGGCTTGAGCGGGCTGCCGGACCCGGCGCGCGTCTTCGATCACCTCGCGCTCTTGGAGCGGGACTTCAACACCCGCAAAGATCCGCTGATTCGCGATCGCCAGTCCGCACCCGATCGGGGCGCGCGACCGGAGTTCGACGTCGCGCTTGCCGGCGGTGGCCTGTCGCTGATCTATGCAGCGCTCTTAGCCGAGCGCGGGGTACGGGTCGTGGTCTTCGACCGCGGTGCCATTGGCGTTGGCCATCGCGAATGGAACATCAGCCGGCCCGAGCTGACGCCGCTCGTCGCCAGCGGGCTGTTCACCTCCGCTGAGGTCGAAGCGCTCGTCGAGACCGCCTACGACCATGGCATCGTGCGCTGGCATCGCGGCGGCACCTACCCAGTGCGCGGCGTGCTCGATTGCGTGATTCGTGCGGAGCGTTTTTTATCCGAGCTCAAGACGCGCGCGCAGCGAGCGGGCGCGACGCTGCTGGCCCACCACACGCTAACCGGCTATCGCGCCGGTGAGGGCGGCCTCGCACTCCTACTCGACCACGACGGCGCCCCAGTCACGCTGACGACGCGCCTTCTTCTCGATGGCACGGGCGCATCCAGCCCGCATGCGCGTTTCGATCTGGCCTGTCCGACGGTGGGCGGCGTCCTGGGAGGGCTGGCGGAGGGGTCGGCGCCCGACGAGGTCGACCCACGTGTCGGCGAGATCCTAGTGACGACGGAAGACGAAGAGGAGGGGCGGCAGCATATCTGGGAAGGGTTTCCGGGCGCCGATCATCGATTTACAACTTATTTGTTTTACTATGCCAAACCTAATTTACTTCGAGAATCACCTCTTTTATCTCTTTATGAGCGTTTTTTTTCGACGCGAACACGCTACAAGCGCGGACCCGCCGAGCTTGTGCGCCCCACGTACGGCTTCATTCCGGCTTATACGCGCCTTGGCGCCATGCCCACGTCGCCGCGCGATCGCGTGCTGCTCGTCGGCGATGCGGCCGCGCGCCACTCGCCGCTGACCTTCTGCGGCTTCGGTTCGATGATCCGCTCGTTCCTGCCGGTCGGCCAGGCGGTCCTCCGGCTGCTCGACGCTGACCAGCTCGATCATCGCTCGTTGGCCAAGGCGTGGAGTGAGCCGCCCGCGCTGCAGGTGATGGGCGCGCTGACCCTGATGATGGCGCCGCGCGGACGAAAAGCTGCGCCGGGCAACGTCAACGACTTGCTCGATGCCGCATTCGCCTCACTGTCCGAGATGGGCAACGACATCTTCGGCGCCTTTGTGCGCGACGAGACCCGCTTCGACGAGTTCATGCAGTTTCTACGGCGCACGGCACAACGCCGCCCGAGCATCTATCGCGAGGTGTTCGCCAAGCTGAGCGCCAAGGAGCTGTTGCAGTGGAGCCGCCGCTTCGTGTCCTGGAAGCTGAGCTCGGCGTAGCCGTGCCACCCGCCGCTCACAGATAGCTGAGCCAGGGGCTGCGGCTACGTCGCTTGACGCCGTCGTACCAGCGACACAGGGGATAGAGCACGAGCAGCGCAAGCAGCCACGCTGCATACACGCCGAAGAGGCCGATGCCGCGCGGGTCGCCACCCTCGTGCGAGCCCCACTCGCCGTAGTGCAGCCGCCAGTACAGCTCGGCGGCGCCGTGCAAGACGTACAGATGTAAAACGTAGAAGAACATCGGTACGCGGCCGAAGATCAAGATTGGATTGCCGGCGCTGACACGGAGCCGGTCGAAGGCCGCCAAGAGCAGGAACGTCCCGCCCAGCGTCACCAGAAGGTAGAGCAGCGACGGCGGATACTTGGTGACGTTCAAGAACGACAAGAGGTGGCGGACGCCAGTCAGCTGCGAGAGGTCGCGGTGCGGATCGCCGTAGCCGTTTATGCTGCGCAGCACAATAAATGCGCCGATCAGGCCCACCCCAAGCGCCGCCAGGAGCCGCTGCCGCCGCGGCTCGGGCAGACGGAAGAGCGGGCCGAGCGCATAGCCGAGCGGCATCACGGCGATCCAGGGCACCAGCGGATAGACGACCCAGGCCGAAAGACCGCCCAAATTGACCGCGCCGTTATCGTGAAAAATACGCAACCATCCGGTTGCGTGAATACCGTCAAAGGCGTTGTGACCGCAGATCATCACCACCGCCAGCGCGCCCACCACCCATGTCGGCAGGAAGACCAGCGGCGCGAGCACCACCATCGACCAGCCGAGCGCCCAGATGGTGATCAACGCAGGATGAGCCAGGTCGAAGCCCCAACTCCAGGCGACGCGTAAGACGGTCAATTCGAGGAGCACCAGCCATAGCCCGCGCGACACCAAAAAACGCGCCAGTGCCGACGGTGACTTGCCTGCCGCGCGCTGAAACCAGGCCGACGTACCGGCCAGTAAGCTGAACGCAGGAGCGCAAAAATGGGTCACCCAGCGGGTGAAGAAATAGGCTGCGGTGGTGTGCTGCGGGTCGGTCGGATCGAACGCTGCGGCAGAAAAAAAATGGCGCGCATGGTCGAGCGCCATCAAAACGATGACCACGCCGCGCACCAAGTCGACCGACTGCAGGCGCGCCGGACGCTGCTCCACATTGGCCGAGAGGTTTGAGCCCATCGGCGACCAAGATACACGGGAGCTTGGCGCCCGGGCAGAGGCGGGTATCCTCCAGGGTATGAGCGATCCCAACTCGGCCATGGTCAAAACGAAAGCTCCCTACAACCTGGTTCCGCAGAGCCATATTCAGAGCTCGATGGTCACGACGGCGTTCACGCTGCCTGACCACCGCATCGTCAAGAACATGGGCATCGTGCGCGGCATCGTCGTCCGCTCGCGGTCGATGTTCGGCAACCTCGGCGCCGGCATTCAGATGCTGTTCGGCGGCAACATCACGATCTACACCCGGCTGTGCGAGCAGGCGCGCCACGAGGCGTTCGACATCCTCCTACAGCATGCGGCCGAGGTCGGCGCCAACGCGGTGATTGGTATGCGCTACGACGCCAACGAGGTGGTCAGCGGCGTGACCGAAGTGTTGGCCTATGGGACGGCCGTCGTCGTCGAGCCCGAGCAGGGCGGCGCCTTGCGATAAAACGTCGCTACCAGCTCATCTTTTTCTTTTTCGGGTCATACCAGGCGTGTTGCGCCGGCACCGAGACCCACCGCAGCTCCGGCCACCACAATCCGGTCAGCCGGCCGCCGTACACGCAGCCGGTGTCGAGCCCTTTGACGAGCGGGCGGTCGACGCGTCCGAGCAGCGACCAGTGGCCAAACACGACGGTCTCGGGCCCCTGCCTGCTGTCGAACCAGGGTCGGCCGTCGACCTCACGAATGCGCGTGAGCTCGGTGCGCGTGCATGCTTCGGGGCGCTTTCCCGGAGCGATCCCCGCATGCACCACGATCAACCCGGGCGCGCGTAACAAGAGCGGCAGCTCCGCGATCCACTCCATCCACGCGCCCAACGCGGACCCGAGCTGCGCGCGCACGCGGTCCATGCTGTCCGACTCTTTGCCACAGAGGAGGGCGTCTTCGTGGTTGCCGAGCACCACCCACGCCGACAATCCGCGCGCCCGCTCCAGAACCCCGAGCGAGTCGGGCCCGCGATTGATGAGGTCGCCGGCCATGGCCAGCTGATGACGCTCCGGATCGAACGCGGCGGCCGTCAACAAATCGTCCAGCTCGCGCGCGCAACCTTGCACGTCACCGACGATAAAAACGGGCCTTTCATCTCCGACGTTCCGTGTTAAAACGCCGCCCATGTCAAAGCTCATCCCGATTACGCTCGTCCTGTCAATTCTCGCCGGCTGCCAACCCGGGGGTCACGCGCCCACGCCCAAGACCGAAGACGACAAAACACTCTACGCGCTCGGTCTCTTGGTCGGAAGAAACTTGAAGGTCTTCAACCTGACCGCCAGTGAGCTCGAGCAGGTCAAGTCGGGTCTGACCGATGAGGTGCTCAACCGTCCGCCAGTCGTACCCGGCGACACCTACGCGCCCAAAGTCAACGCGCTGGCGCGGACGCGCACGCAGGCGCACCTCGAGCAAGAGAAGGCCAAGGGCGCGGCCATCTGCGATCAGGCGTCGCACGAGTCGGGCGCCGAGAAGCTGCCGTCCGGGCTGGTCTACAAGTCGCTCAAAGAGGGCACCGGCGCGCAACCGACCAAGACCGACACGGTCAAGGTCAACTACGAGGGCAAGCTGCCCGACGGCACGGTCTTCGACAGCTCGATCAAGCGCAATCAGCCCACCGAGTTCGCGCTCAATGGCGTCATCCCGTGCTGGACCGAGGGCGGCGGTAAGATGAAGAGCGGCGGCAAGGCCAAGCTGACCTGCCCGTCGAACCTGGCTTACGGCGACCAAGGCCGCGCGCCCAAGATTCCGGGCGGCGCCGCGCTGGTGTTCGAGGTCGAGCTGCTCGAGGTCAAGCCGACGCCGCCGACCGGTGCGCCGGTCCCGGGATTGTCGCAGCCGTTCGGTCAGCACCCGTCGATGATGGGCCCGGGCGGACATCCGTCGCCCGTTCTGCCGGCCAATCACCCGATGGTGCCGGCGCCCAAGCCGACCAAATAACCGGCCGCGCCGATGGCCTCGCAGACGCCGGGTGGGCGACTTTTCGTCGTCGACCAGCTGCGCGGAGTGGCCATCCTGCTGGTGCTCGTCTATCACGCCGGTCCGCTCGACTGGCGACTGCCCCCGACAAATCCCCAAGGTTGGTTGATCTGGCCTGCGCTCGGCTGGCGTTGGATTCTCGTTCCTTTTTTACATTTTGGATTCACTGGAGTTCACGCCTTTTTCGTCTTGAGCGGATTTTGCATTCACCGTCGAGAGGCGCTCCTGCGCGCGGCCGGGCGGACCGTGCCCTTTTTACTGCGGCCCTACGCGGCGCGACGATTTTGGCGCATCTACCCGCCCTACTGGATTGCGCTGGCGCTGTTCGGGATCGCCGCTCCGCTGCTGCTTCGCATGACCGGGCAGACGCCCACCGACCTCGGCCTGCACGCGCTCATGCTGCACGGCTTCGTGCCCTCGTCGATCTTCTCGATCAATCCGGCGTTCTGGTCGCTGTGCACCGAAGAGCAATTTTATGTCACCTATCCGTTGATCGTTCTTCTGTCGCGACGCTGGTCGTGGGCCCGGATTGCCGGCGCGGCGCTGGCGCTTTCGCTGCTATGGCGCGCGGTCGTGTTGTGGAGCGTGGCCCCGACGGTCGACCATTTTTTGCTGTATCGCGTGCTCTTGCACGGGTTGTGGCTGCCGCGCTGGTTCGAGTGGCTGCTCGGTGCCTGGCTGGCCGAGCGCGCCGCCGGCCGGGGCGCGCTGCCGCGCTGGGTGTCGTTGGTCGGAGTCGCGCTGTTCGTCCTGGGGATGGGCTGCCGCGTTCACGTGGTCGTCGATAAGCTCCTGTCGGACGCGCTGTTCGGCGCGGCGTTCGCGCTCTGGCTGGGGGCGCTGTTGAGCCGCACCAAAGAGGGGGTGCTGGGTCGCGGCTTACGCTTCGTCGGTGAGCGCGCGTATGGCCTTTACCTCATCCATCAGCCGCTCCTCGATGCGCCGCGCAGCCTCCTATTTCGGGTCGTGAGTGCGGTCGGTGGGGGGCTCTTGTTCTCGCGCTTCTGCGAAAAGCCGTTCGCCGACCGCGCCAGCCGCGTGCGCTGAGTCAAGGCCAGCTCAGCGACGAGATCTTGGCCAGTGCAAGCACCAGGCTCTGCGTGCCTTTTTTGCCATCGCCCGCGGCCGCGACCGCCAGATAAAGCTGCTCGGCGAGCGCGAGCCCGGGCAGCACCAGCCGCATGCGCTTGGCCTCGTCGAGCGCGATGCGCAGATCTTTCAAAAAGTGCTCGACGAAAAAGCCGGGCGCAAAATCACCGCGCAAGATGCGCGGCGCATAGTTGGTCAGCGACCAGCTCCCTGCGGCACCGACCGAGACCGACTCGAGCACCCGGCCCAGATCGAGCCCGGCGCGCCAGCCGTAAAGGAGCGCCTCGCACAGCCCGACCATGGTCGTGGCGATGAGCACCTGGTTGACCATCTTGGTGTGCTGCCCGGCGCCCGCCGGCCCCTGGTGAACGATGGTCTTGCCGAGGAGCGTGAAGAGGGGCTGCACACGAGCGAAAGTCTCGGCGCTGCCGCCGACCATGATCGACAGGCGGGCCTCGCGGGCGCCGATGTCACCGCCCGAGACGGGGGCGTCGAGCGCGGATGCGCCGTGCGACTCGGCCTTGGCGGCGATGCGCTGCGCCAGGTCGGGACAGGAGGTGGTCATGTCGACGAAGATCTGGCCGGGCCGCGCGCGATCAAGCGCAGCACCGTCGGCCAGGAGCACTGCTTCGACGTCCGACGGCAGGCTGACCATGCTGAACAGCACATCGCAGTCGTCGGCGACGGCCGCTGCGCTGTCCG
>JBBQIO010000114.1:0-8814 GCA_038325015.1 Polyangia bacterium | reverse complement strand
CACGCTGGCACTGCTTGATGCGGTCGCCGGCGTTCTTCCACTCACTCGACCCGGCCAGCTGCTCGACCTCGACGCACAGCTCCTCTTTGCGCTTACGGTTCTCTTCGCGATCCCCGTCG
Organism: Polyangia bacterium; assembly: GCA_038325015.1. Taxonomy (GTDB): domain Bacteria; phylum Myxococcota_A; class Polyangia; order Palsa-1104; family Palsa-1104; genus JBBQIO01. Next base: position 8,695 of record JBBQIO010000114.1, on the reverse strand, counting down.
ATCTCGCCGAAGTGCTCTTTTTGGCGCGCGAAAAATCGATCGCACGCGGCGCGGAATTTCTTCCACACCGCATCGCCCTCGGCACGCGCGGTCGGCCCGAGCTCCTTCCACTCTTTTTGCAACAGCTTGATGGCGTCGGCCGTGGCTTTCCACTCCACCGATTCGGCGAGCGACTCGGCGCGTGCGGACAGCTCCTCTTTTTTGCCCAAGTTCGTGGCGAGGTCAGCCGATGAAACCACCGCCTGGCCGCGACTGCGCGCGTAAATCTCGTCGGCCGCCTTTTTGAAACGCGCCCACAGCGCCTCGCTCTTTTGCTTCGGCGCCGGGCCGACCTCTTTCCATTCGTTCTGCACCTGGCGCAACAGCTCGGCATGCTGCGGCCTTTGTGCTTCGTCGCTGCTCTCGACGACGACCACGAGCAGCGTCTCGATCTTGGCGCACAGCGCTTCGAGCTTGGGCACGTTGGCCCAGCGCCGCCAATCCTCGGCTTCGCGCTGCTCGGCCTGCTCGACGACAATCTTCTGGCGCGCGCGATCCAAGCGCTCCTGCACCGCCGTGAAGCGTGGGCGCAGCTCGCGCGCATTGATGGTGCCGATCTCGCGGCGCTCCTCGTCGAGCTTGCGCAGCTGATGGCCGAGCGTTTTTTCGCTGCGCTCGACGGTCTTGGCGTGGGTCGGCGACTGCATGGCCGTTCCGTCGGCGGGGGCCTCGACTGCGGGCTCAGCGACGGGCGCGGCGAACAGCGCTTCGATCTGACCGGCCAGCACTTCGAGGCGCGCGACCTTCATCGCATCGAACGCCTCGCGCTCCGCCTTGTGTGCGGCTAGGGCTGCCACACGTTCGGCCTCTTCGGCCGCACGCGCCGTCTCTCGGGCGCTGTTCGCCGCCAGCCGCTCGGCCTCCTTTTCGGCGCGCGCGGCGGCTTCGGCTTGCTCCGCCTCGGTCGGCTCTTTGACAGCCTTGAGCGCGACAACCGGCTCGGGTCGAGTCGGCTCTAATGAAGGTGAAGGTGAAGGTGAAGATGAAGGTGCTGCTGTCGGCCGCTCGCGCTTGAGACGCTCGTCGAACAGCGTCAGCGCGCGAAAAAAGCGCAGCCGCTGCTCGTCGTCGCCCGACTGCGTGCCGAGTGCATCCCACTCGGCTCGGACGGTGTCGCGCTCGCTGAGCGCCTCATCGAGATCCTCGTGCGCCCAGGCGGCTTCGGCCCGCGCACCAAGCTGTCGCTGCAGCGCCTTGCGCTGCGCCGCCGATTTTTCGGGCGATGTCGTGGTGACCACAGGTCCGAGCTTTTCGAGCTGCGCTCGCGCGGCCTTTTTGACGGGCTTACTGCGGCTGTTCTTGAGCACGAGATCGAGCTGCGCCCGGTCTACGAGCCGTGCGACGGCGGCCAAGCGCGTCGCCTCCTTGGCGTCGGACAGCACCACTGCGCGCAACAGCGCCGGATCGGTCAGCCGCTCGGCGGCATTGCGCTGCATGGTCGCGTCGCGCGCCTGCCGGGCCACTTCGGCGACGGCTTTGTCGTCCTTGAGCTGGGCCAGCGCGGCCTCGGCCACCGTGGGTTGGTCGGCCTGACGCGCGCACTCGATCAGCCCGGTTTCATCGAGCCTATCGAGCGCGTTGCGCGCTTCGCCGACCGTCCCCGCATGGAGGGCAATCGACAACCAGCGACGGCGCACCTCGGCCTCGGCGAACCGTCGCACCGTATCGTCTCGCTCGTCGGTGGCCAGGCGCTGCAGCAACGCCGGGTCTTCGATGCGCCGGAGCGCCGCGGTACGCAAGCGCGGGTCGGCATCGTTGCGCGCAACCTCACGCAGCGCCGTCGAATCGATATCCAGCTCCTCGACCGCAGCCAAGCGAACCTGGGAGTTGCTGTGCTTCCACTTGGGGCGAAACAGATCGATCAGGCCCATCGTGCCTCCACAACGAAAAGCGAATGCCGGCGGAAAAAAATCCGTCCGGGCTGTCCGGCTAAAAAGCGCCGAACAGTACTCTTGAGGCCGGCAATCAACAATCGCTTATCAGCGCGCGGTCGCCCTGCCCGGCAGCCAGCCGACGCCGCCGCGATCGTCGCGAACTACCGCCCAGTAATAGATCGTGCCGGTCGCGTCCGCGCTCAGCGCGAGCTCGGCGGCGGTCGGCCCTTTGTAGTGACTCTCGACTCTCGGGCCGGGTGACGACTTGGGGCACAGCGTCGGGTCGCTACAGCCCGCAGCAATGAACACCGAGCGGCTCTCGTCGAAGCGGCCCGACGTCGTGTACCAGGAGAGCGTCAAGACTTCGTAGCTGCCGTCGCGCTCGATCTCGGCGGCGTTGCTCTGGCCGGCGACCAGCTGCAGCACCGGCGAGGCGGCAATGTGGAGCGGCACGAAGCCCCTACCGTCGACCAGGTCGACCGGGCTCGCTTCACTGGCGCCGCCATCGCCATCGAGCGAGATCGTTCCGGCGCCGCCATCCGGCGCGGCCAGCTCGAGCTGAAGGTCGGTGAGCTGTGGATTGTGGTTGCGCATGCTCGCTGGATATTTGACCGGATCGATCACCGTCAGCTCCTTGAACGCGATGACACAATGGTCCGGGTTGCGCGGCGTGCCGCCATGTTGTGCCGCGCCCATCAGGCACCCGAGCGCACCGTCGGGATCGTCGGCCAAAACGACGGTCAAAAGAATCGTCGCGCGGCCACTGGGTGCTCGGGCCAGCGCGCGCGTCGAGGCGGTGTAGGCCGCGTTCAGTCCGGTACCCACGATGCACACCGGCGCGTCGGGGTCGGCCGCGCACGAGGGTGGCAATGCCGCCGCGGCGTCGCTCGCGCCAAAGCCGCACGGCAAAACCGACGTCGAAAGGCTGGCCGACGACTCCGAGCAGGCCAGCCAGAACGCGCTCAGCGGCGACGGGGTCGGCGGCGGCGCCACCTCGGCGCCCGGCACCACCGGCTCGACGCCGAGCATGGTCAAGACGGTTGCTTGCCCCGGCGCTACTTCGGGCGGCTCCGCCTGCACCGCCAAGATGCGCAGCTTGTCGACCACGCTGGTCGATGGCAACGCCGGACCGCAGGCGCCGAGCACGATGGCGAAGAGGAGCCAAATTTGCCGCATCAGAACGTCGCCCTTACCCCGATCGACGGCAAGATCGGCAACCCGTTGACCGTGTTTTTGCGCGTGTAGTCGAACGAATAATTGTAGCCCTCGGCATTCTTGCGGTTGGTCAGGTTGGTGCCCTCGATGTACACCGCGACGATGTAGCGCTTGAAGATGAATCGTTTGTCGATGCGCAGGTCGAGCTGCACGAAATCCGGCAGCCGTGACGAATAGGGCGCGCCTGCCACCGGAACGTAGACGTCGTGGTCGGCGTCATACACACCGGCCAAGATCGGCGTGACCGGATTGCCGGTGACGTAGCGAAAGCGAATCCCGACATCCAGCTCCCACGGCAAGTGCGTACCGGCGACCAGCGTCAAAATGTGGGTCTGGTCGTACTCGAACGGGCGCCACGGCTGGCCGGCGTGATCGCGCCGCTCGCTCTTCAGAAGCGTGTAGGCGATCCAGCCGTAGACCCAGCGCGACCCCGAGTGCTTGAGCAGGAGATCGGCGCCGTAAACCCGACCGATCCCCTCGTCGGCGTACGACTCGGGAACAATTTTGTTGCCCCGCAGCAAAAAATTGTCGGAGCTGACCGCGACGTAGCGAATGTCTTTGTAAAACAGGTTCAGCTCGAGGAGCAGCGGCCGGTAGCGCGGGATGGGATGGGTCTCGACTCCGGCGGTGACGTGCACCGCCTGTTCGGCCAGAAGCAGCGGATTGCCGAACGTGGCGTTGTTGTAGGGCGCCTGCGGCGGCTGCGCGAACAGCCCCACGCCGGCCTTGAGCCACGTCGCCTCAGCGACCTGCCAGCGCGCCATCACGCGCGGCTGCACATAGGTGTGCGGCACGTCGGCGAACCAGTCGACGCGCAAGCCGCCGAGCAGCGTCAGCGTCGACGTAACTTTGAGCTCGGCCTGTGCGTAGACGGCCGGGCTCGCCTGATAGCCCTGTTGCGCCAAGTGGATCTGCACCGCCCCGGCCAGTGGCCCCTGAATTTTTTCCTCCGTCACGGGGCGCGGCGCCACCACCGTCGTCCAGTAGTAGTCGGTCTGAAGATCGAGCCCCACGGTCAGCCGAAGCGAGCGCAACAGCTTGAATCTCGCTTCGAGTCGCAGATCAGCCTCGATGACGTTGAGCCCGAAGCGCGCGGCGGCACCGAGCTGCGCCTCTTGGTGCTGCGGCCCGACGGCCAAGGTTGTGTCGGTCTCAATCCGTCCGGCGAGAAACTTGCGTTGGTAGTCGGCGAACAGCGTGTGAAACCAGAGGTGGGTCTCGAACTGCCCGCGCAATGCCGGGTCGGTTTCGGGCGCGTGCTTGAGCAGCAGCGTCGCCGCGTCGTCGGAGCCGAACGCCACGATCTTCAATTTTCCACCGGCCACCGGATAGTCGAGCATGGCCTGATAGTCGTAGTAGCGCGGCGCGACGGTGAACGAGCTCGGCAGGACCGCCGCCAAGATGGCGTCGATGTAGCTGCGCCTCACGGATAGCGCGAACGAGCCCTTGCCTACCGGTCCTTCGACGATCGCGTGGGCGTCGTAGATGTCGACCTTGACCTCGCCGTGGATGCGGTCGGTTTTTCCCGCGCGCGGCTGGAGGTCGACCAGGCCGCCGGTCAGCCGACCGTAGCGCACGCTGAAGTTCGACGGAATCAGGTCGAAGCGGTCGAGCAGGTAGGAGTTGAACGTCGAGGTGAGGCCGCCGAAGTGGAACGCCTGCGGGATGGCCATACCCAAAAAGAAGGCGCCCGACTCGCCCGGCGCCGAGCCGCGAATGACCAGCTGGCCGAAGTCGAACGGCGAGCGCGCCACCGACGGCAGATTGAGCACCGCCGCGAGCGCGTCACCCTTGGTGCCGGCGATGGTCAAGACCTCGTCGCGATCGAGGCTGACGCGCGCAATCTCCTCGCGCGAGGGAAGCGAGCGGACCGTCGATTCGTAGCGCGAGTACTGCAGGCGGCTGAGCGCGTAGTCGACGGTCACGAGATCGTGCCGGAGCTGCTCGATGAGGCGTAACGGTTTATGCTGCGATGCAGCAACGACCACCGTGAGCGCGCCGCGCAGATCGCTCGGCAGCGCGATGGAGAATTTGCCGTGCTCGTCACTCTGCACCCGGCCGAGTAGCTGGCCCTTTTCGTCGGCAACGCTGAGCGTGGCGACCAGCGGCGTGCGCGTGCCGCGCTCGGTGATCTGGCCGCGCAGCCGGATTGTCGTCGGCGCCGGGCCGGGGACATGTACGACTGCTGGTTTTTGCTGCACTGCAAAAACATAACGATAAGTGACCCGCACCGGCACCGGCTTTCCGTCGGCCAACCCCGGCAAAAAGCGAAACTGCCGCACCGCGGCCAGCGCCGCTTCGTCGAAGCCGTGGCCGGCCGGCGTGTCGACCTGTGCCGCCGCCACATGACCACTGTCGTCGACCAGGAGCTGCAGGATGACTGTCGCGCTCAATCCGGCGCGCTGCGCATCGGGAGGATAGATCGCGGCCACCCGCTGAGTGAGCTTAGGCGGCGTGAGCGTCGGCACCGACTTGTCCTCCGCCTCGGGGGGACGCTCCGGTGGCGCCCCGACCTGCGCACGCGCAACCCCGCCGAAGAAGAGCACCAGAATCGGCAATGCGCGCGAACGGAGCACTGCCGCGAAGCTTATAATATCGGGCCCGCAGTTTTTACCCCTCGCGTAGGAGATTGCATGTCGCACAAGTCGTTGGTTCCCGATGCCGTCGCCCAGTACGTCAACGAAACGATGACCCGCGAATCCGCGCTGCAGCAGCGACTGCGACAGGAAACCGGGAAGCTGCCCAACGCGCGTATGCAGCTCGGTGCCGACCAGGCCGCGCTACTCGGGCTGATGGTGCGCCTCCTCGACGTCAAGCGCGCCGTCGAGGTCGGCACGTTCACGGGCTACAGCTCGCTGGCGATGGCGTTGGCGCTACCCGCCGAGGGCCGGCTCTACGCGTGCGACGTCAATCGCGACTGGACCAGCGTCGCCGAGCGCTACTGGAAAGAGGCCGGCGTCGCCGATCGCGTAGAGCTCCGGATTGGCCCGGGAGCCGACTCGCTCGACGCGCTGTTACAAGAGCACGGCGCAGGCTCGTTCGACCTGGCGTTCATCGATGCCGATAAGCCGTCCTACGACACCTACTACGAAAAGAGCCTGCTGCTCGTGCGCCAGGGCGGCGCCGTGCTGCTCGACAACATGCTGTGGTCGGGTGCAGTGGCAGACGACACAGTCACCGATCCCGACACCGTCGCTTTGCGCACACTCAACCACAAGGTGCGGCACGACGAGCGCGTCGACGCCGTGCTGATCACCATCGGCGACGGGCTGCTCATGGCGCGCAAGCGTTAGGGCAACTACGGTGCCGACCGACCGCGCCTTCTGACGAGGTCGCCGCACGCATCCGCTGGCTCTTCGCGCTTAGCTCGACGAGGGGAAGCGGGAAAGCCTCCCTGTCGTCATGGCACGGAGACGCACGCTGCTAAGCGTCGCAGTCCTTGAGGAAACGCATCGGTCACGTCGGTTTCCGACGTAATCCCCGGGGTCGACGTCGAGCAGCCATGACAATAGTAGACATCGTACGTCCCCGGCACCATCCGCGGCGTCACCGTCGGACCGTATAGGTTGCTGTTGTAGCCAAAGCTGGCCAGGGCGTGCCACTGGCCGGTGTCCTTGGCGATCAGGTACAGATTGATGCCCGTTCCATATGCATTGGTCCGCGGCAACGGCTCGCCGCCCAGCGTGATGTGCTCGGCGACAGACTGCACCGGAATATCGATGGTCAGGTGTTGATCGCCGGCGATGACCACGCCTTTTTGCAGGATGCGCAGCCCTTGAGGAAACGCATCGGCGGGATCGGTCTGCGCCGCGATCCCCGGCGTCCGCGTCGTGACGCAGCCGTGGCAGTAGTAAATGTCGTACGTGCCCGGCACCATGCGCGGCGTCACCGTCGGACCGTACAGCGCACTGTTGTAACCGAAGCTGGCCAGACTGTGCCATTGCCCGGTATCAGCGGCGACCAGGTACAGAGTGACGCCGGTGCCGTACAGATTGGACGCGGGCAGCGGATTGCCGCCGAGTGTGATGGTCGCGCTGGTGCGGGCGACCGGAATGTCGATGCGCAGCGCGTTGCCCCCGGCCTTGAGCTCGACGTCGCTCTGCAAGATACGTAGCCCCTCCGGAAAGGCATCGGTCGGATCGGTCTCCGACGCAATGCCCGGCGTCTGCGTTACGACGCAACCGTGGCAGTAATAAATGTCGTACGTGCCCGGCACCATCCTGGGCGTCACCGTCGGACCGTACAGCGCGCTGTTGTAGCCGAAGCTGGCCAGCCCGTGCCATTGCCCCGTGTCCTTGGCGACCAGGTACAGATTGACGCCCGTGCCGTACGTATTGGTCGCGGGCAAAGGGCTGGCCGCCAACGTGATCGTCGCCGTTACCTGGGCCACCGGAATATCGATCGCCAGCGCGTTGGCGCCGCTCTTGATCTTGACGTTGCTCTGCAAGACACGCAGCCCGACGGGGAACGCGTCGGTCGGATCGGTCTGCGAAGCGATGCCCGGCGTCCGGCTCGTCACGCAGCCGTGACAATAATAAATATCGTACGTGCCCGGCACCATGCGCGGCGTGACCGTCGGACCGTAGAGCGTGCTGTTGTAGCCGAAGCTGGCCAGCCCGTGCCATTGGCCAGTGTCCTTGGCGACCAGGTACAGGCTGACGCCGGTGCCGTAGGTGTTGGTCGCCGGTAAAGGGCTGGCCGCCAGCGTGATCGTCGCTGTCACCTGGGCCACCGGAATGTCGATCGCCAGCGCGTTGGCGCCGCTCTTGATCTTGACGTTGCTCTGCAAGACGCGCAGCCCGACCGGGAAGGCGTCTGTCGGATCGGTCTGTGGAGCGAGGCCCGGGGTCTGCGTCGTCACGCAGCCGTGGCAATAATAAAGGTCATACGTACCCGGCACCATGCGCGGAGTCACCGTCGGACCGTAGAGCGTGCTGTTGTAGCCGAAGCTGGCCAGCGTGTGCCATTGGCCGGTGTCCTTGGCGACCAGGTAGAGGCTGACCCCCGTGCCGTAGGTGTTGGTCGTCGGCAAAGGGCTGGCGGCCAGCGTCAAAGTCGCCGTGATCTGCGCCACCGGGATGTCGACGGCGATGGCGTTGCGGCCCGCGCCCACGACCAGGTTGCTCTGTAGCACGCGCAAGCCTTGGGGAAACGCGTCGGTCGGGTCGGTCTCCGACGCGATACCCGGCGTCCGCGACGTGACGCAGCCGTGGCAGTAGTAGACGTCGTACACGCCCGGCACGACGCGCGGCGTGACCGTCGGCCCGTACAGCGTGCTGTTGTAACCGAAGCTGGCCAGCGTGTGCCATTGGCCGGTGTCTTTGGCGACCAGGTACAGGTTGACGCCCGTGCCGTAGGTGTTGGTCGCCGGCAGTGGCTTTCCGCCCAGAGTGACGGTGGCGGTCACCTGCGCCAGCGGAATGTCGATGGTGTCGCCCAGCGGCGTCGACGTGGTGCAGCTGCTGATCGCGCACGAATCGGTGATCGCGCCGGCGCAGCTGCCTTTGGCGGTGCAGCTGTCGCCACTCGTGCACTCGATGCCGTCATCGCAGGGGGTGCCGCTTTTG
>JBBQIO010000113.1:0-8914 GCA_038325015.1 Polyangia bacterium | reverse complement strand
ACCAAAGAGCCCGTCAACCTTGCCGTCGACGGTCAGCTTACCGTCGAGGTCGGCTAGATTCGGCAGGGCACCGCGTAGTCGCGCCAGATCGTAGGTGGGTACATGGATTGTCGCCGCCAGCGCGCCGATCTCGATCGGTCGTCCATCGAAGAGCGGCCGCGTGTCGGCTTTCATCATGCCGTCCACTTTGAGAAGCGGCGCACCTTGCACGCTGGCTAATAAGGAGGCGTGCGCCATCGCCTTTTCGTAGAGCGCGGTCAGATTGACGTCGAGCTGCGCGTTTACTCCGGGTCGCTTCAAGCGCACAGCGTCGAGCTTGACGTGCGCCACCGGATCGAGCGCCGTGCCCGACAGGTCGATGGTCGCGGCCAGAGCGCCTTCGGTGATCGGAAGGTCGACGCCGAGCGCGGTCAGGTCGAGCTTCTCCACATCGACCTTGGCGAGCCCGATGTGTCCTTTGAGTGGCGCGGTCCTGGACAGGGTCGAAAGGAGCTTGGCGGTCGTGTGCGTCGGCATGGTCAAAATCAGGCCGAGATCGATAGGCAGCTCAAGCGCAAGATCGAGCGCCCCCGCGTCCCCGCCTCGGAGGGTCGTCTGTCCGGTGAGCTGAAGCTGCGTGCCATGGTAGGCGAGCGCCACTGAGGTGTGGTTCTTGGTCAGCGTCGTCCATTCCCACGGCGCGTCGAGCTTGATGTCGAGCTCGGGATTTCGCGGCGTACCCGCGGCCTTGGCGACGAGGTTCAGCTTGCCCTTGAGCTGTAGGAAGCGCACCGGCAAGAAGCCCGCGAATTGCTCGATCTTGGCGACCGAGACATTGACGTTGGCGTGCATCGGTGCGGCGGGCCTGTGGGCGCGCGTCGGCGCAGCCAACGGAATCGGCGCCTCAACATCGGCTTGCACTGAAATGTCCGGGCCGTTGATCTTAGCGGCGACCGTCGCACGCCCGCCGACGTAACGTCCGGAGATCTTCAGGTCGAGCGGATCGATCGTCACCTTGGTGCCGGCGCGCCAGCGCATGAAGCGATCCACATGACCGTCGATCGCGACCTTGGCGTCGAGCGCTTGGACGGTGCCAGCGACGTCGGCGGTGGCGTTGATCGCGGTGCGCGGCAGCTCGCCGAGCGTGATCGGAAGCCAGGGTTGAATCTGTGCCGCGTCGAGATTGCGCGCCTCCAAATGGCCGCGCACCGCCTGCGTCGCCAGCACGTAGCGGCCGCCGACCGAGAGCCCCTCGGTGCCCGAGACGATCTCCAGCTTATCGACGCTGACCGCGTCATCGACGACGAGGTGAGTCGCGCCCACGGTGTGCAGCTCGCGCTTGTCCTGTGCGAGCTGGATGCGATCGAGCGTCACCGCAAAGACGCCATCTTTTGGCGGGCTGCCATGGAGATCGACGGCGACTGTGGTGGCGCGCGGTCCGTTGGCGCGCACGCTGGCCACCATGGCGCGACGGTCGCCATGTGCATCCACCGTCAACGCGCTCAGCGCCACTTTGTTGTAGGCAGCGCCGGCAGCTTGCAGGTGTAGATTGCCGATGAAGTCGACCAGATGGGTCTGCAGCACCAGCGTATCGACCCGAGCGCCGAAGCCGCGCAGGCCGCGCCCATGGACATCGGCGCTGATTTCGAGCTGGCTCGTGCGCTTGACGCTGGCCTTGACGGTCAGCGCGCCGGCTAAACCGTTGGGCAGCCCGATACCGAGGCGCCCCAGGTGCGACAGATCGCTGGCATGCAAATCGACCGTCGCTGCGCCGCGACCGCGCAGATTGCCATGCCCTTGGATGCTCGCGGTGATACCGGTGACCGCGACGTTGAGCTGCGCCACTTCGAAGTCGCCTAGCGCATTTTTGCCATGCGCTTTTGCGTGCAGCTCGACGCTGCCGGCCGGCGCGCCTTTGAACGCGGCCGCGGGGTCGATGGCTTTAGCGTCGACCTGGCCTGACCAGCTGAAGCCGTCCGTGACCCCGAGCTCGGTCTTGGCCTGGAGCGTCCCTTTGGGCAGCTTGACGTCGAGGTCGACGAGCGCTTTGTCGAGCGGACCATCGGCCTTGACGTTGACCACGTAGCCACCGCGCAGGCGCGCTGCCGACTTGGGCAGGAGCGCGTTCAGCTGCTCGCCGTCGGCGACGATTTTGATCTCGGCTTTTTGTAAGGTCACGTTGCCATGATCGACATGGACGGCTCCGTGCGCCTCGACGCTGGCTTCGGCGGGAAGCGTCGTGGCGACCGTCAACCGATCGAGATGTGCGTCGACCGTCGTGTCGGCCCCGATTGAAATGTGGCCACCGGCCGCGAGCGAGATGCGCCCGACCGCATGATCGAGCGCGATCGGGCCGCCCTTGCCAGGCTTGGTGCCGACGGGCTCGTAGGCCGCGTCGCCATCGACGGTGACGCTCCCAACGTCGATCACGAACGGCTTACCGGCGGCCGGATGCGGGTCCAGTGGCGGCGAGGTCGACGGCGGCGTGAGTGCCGCCAGATTGAACCGCCCATCTTTCAGATAGCCCGTGCGCAGCCACACTCCTTCGAGCGTGACGCGCGAAACCGACAAGCGATGCCTCAATAACGACGCCAGCCCGTAGTGCGCCGTCAGCCGCTTGATACGGGCCGTCGGCTGACCATCGGCGTCGGCGAGGGTGACATCGTCGAGCTCGATTCCGCCCAAGATCGTCCCGTCGATGCGGCCGATCGAGACCTTTGCGGCAAGCGCCTTTTGCAAAATCGGCAGCGCCAAAGAGCGAATTTTCTCGTGACCCCAGTCGGTGCGCAGCGCGATCAACAGGCCGCACACCGCTGCCAGGATCAGGCTCACCAGGGACGCCAGCACAATCGCCGCGATCTTGAGGACGCGCTTGACCATCGCTTTCCACGGCCGCGCCATTAAAACGGCTCCCCGATCGAGATGTGCACTGCCACGCGACTGCCCGGGTCGGGGTTGGGCGTGTGGTCCGCTTCACACGCGGCCAATCGATTGAGCCGCACGCCGACGTCGAGCCGAATCGTGCCGACGATGGTTTTGTAGCGCAGCCCGGCGCCGGTCGCGTAGTGCAGCTTGGTGAAGTCGACCGACGAGGAGGTGTGAACCGGTTGGCCGTCCGGACAGGTGAGCATGATGTTGCTGCCGTTGTGGAGCGTCGGTGCAGCGACATCGCCGGCATCGACGAACGCCGCTGCTTCGAGCCAGTAGCCGAGTAGCTTGACGATGTTGACCCGCACTTCGAGCTGGCCGAGCACCATCTGATCGCCGCCGATCGGAATCGGAGCGACACCGGGCAGTCCGGAGGGTGCCTGCAGCGACAACCGGTTGTAGTTGAAGCCGCGGTGCGAGTCTGGCCCGCCCATGTAAAAGCGCCGCGTGATCGGGCTGCCGAGACTGCCCTGCGAGAAGATCTGGCCACCTTGCGCGCGTGCCGCCAGCACCACGCGTGAGCCGAGTGGTGCGTAGCCGCGCAGGTCGGGCTGAATCTTTTCGTACTCAAAGGCGCCGCCGGCGTACTCGCCACCCTCTTCGAGGTGCAGCGCGAAATAGCCGCCCTTGTGCGTCTCGAGCGGCTTGTCGCGCCCGTCGAACGAAAGATCTTGCTGCCACCAGCCGACGCGATAGGGATCGGTGTAGCCGAAAAGCGCGCGCGCCTGCGCTGGATTGTCGAGAATCGTCGGGTCGGTATTGAAAAACAGCAACACCTGAAAGTTGTATGAGAGGCCGAGCGAGAGCCGGTCATGGAGGAACGTGTGCGAGTAGCCGAGACTCGTGCGCGGGCCGTGGTCCTGATACGCGTAGTCGATTCCCAGGTCGTAACCGACGGTGAATTTCAGCGTGTCGTTGCGAAAGAACAGATCTGGCTGGGTGAGCGTGACGTCGGCCGTGACCGCCGGCCCCTGGCGCTCGATGTTCCAGAAGGTTGGCAGTGCCACGTAGGCCGGCTCGATGCGAAAGGTCAACGTGCGTAGGCCGCCCAAAAAATTGAGCTTGGTGAAGATCGCCCGGGCACGCACCTCCATGCGCTCGGCGTCGAGCCCGAAGCCGACGCCAAGGCGCAGCTCACGCGTCTTGCCCTCGATCACCTCGAACACCAGATTCGCCCGGTCGGGGTGATTCGGATCCCGCTTCTTTTCCAGCTTGATTGAGGTGAAAAGTCCGGTGTTGTAGAGGCGCGAACGCGCCGCTTCGAGCGCCGCCGGCGAGAAGCGGTCGCCGGTCGACAACATGCTATGGCGCAACAGGCGCTTGGACGACACCTTCACCGCGCCCTTGATCTCGATGGTTCCCAGGTAGGTCATCGGGCCGGGACTCACGACGATGTGAATCTTGGCCGTCGCCGCGTCGCGATTGACCACCGCGCTCGGCATGTCTTTGGCCCACGCGTAGCCGAGCACATGCAGGCGGCCTCTGATTTCGTCGCTCTCGGAGATGAAGCGGTCTTCGTTGAACACGTCGCCGGGGTGTAGATCGACGTTCTTCAAGATCGGCTGCGCCGCGGTCCCGAGCGGCTCAAGACCCTCGACGGCGACGCTCTCGATGTGCGTGGCCACCCCCTCTTGGAGGGTGATGGTTACGTCGACCGACGCTTTGGGGCGCGGGCTGACCGCGGTGCTGAGGACGTGCGCGTCGAAATAGCCGTGCGCGGCGTAGTAGGACTCGATGCGCTTGGTGTCGAGCTGGAGCGCGAGAGGGTCGAGAAATTTTTTCGGCATGAAGAACCAGATCGACGTTTGCTCGACGGCGATCTTGCTCTTGAGATCCTTGGCGTCGACATGCTTGACGCCGTCGAAGCGCAGATGGCGCACCCACGGTCGGCCGTTGGCTTTTTCGTGCGCGCAGGCCGGCAGCAGGCCGGCAGCCAGCAACAAAAGCAGCGCCCATGCCGCCGGTCGCGGTGACCGACAGGCAGCTGCGTGCGCTTCTCTGAACATGATGGCTGCCGGCTAAGCAGCACATGTGCCAGGCCCCAGCACTCCTACGTGGCGCTCGGCGGCGTTCGCCAGCCGCTCTCGACGACCCTTTGCGCGGGACAAAACGCCACGCCGTAACGAAATGCCGCGATTCCTGCGGTCGACTACCTCTGACAACATGAGAGCGCTTTTGTTGGCGGGGCACGAATCCTGCTGTTAGCTCGCACCACCTACGAGGAGCTGCAATGCCCAACCACATCAAAGAAGCGACTGCCACCGCCGAAAGCCACGGACCGAACGATTTCGACTCGCTCAAGCGCGACTTCGTCGCCATGCAGGCCGACCTCAAGCTGTTGGTTCAGGCGCTCACCGAAAAAGGGCACGAGCTGGCCGACGACGCGATCGGCGGCATGTCGGATGGCGGCAAACGTGCCATCGGGGTGACCGAGCAGACCATTCGCAAGCGCCCGCTGCTCGCGGTGTTGTTGGTCTTCGTTGTTGGCCTCATCCTCGGTCGCGTCTTCGCGCAGCGACGCTAGCCGCACATGTTGCGCGAGCTGATGGCGCTGGTCGAAGACCCGTCGCACGAGGCGTCGCGGCTGGCGGTGCGCGTTGGACTGATCGTGGCCGCGCTCGGCTTGGCGTGGACCGCGCTGTGCGTCGGCATCGTCTTCGGATGCGGTGCAGTCTACGTGTGGCTGACGCCGCACTTCGGCCGCGCCGGTGCGCTCGGGGTGGTGGGTGGTGCCACGGTGCTGCTCGGGCTTGCGGTGGTGTTGCTGTACGGGGCAAAGTCCTCCAACCACAACCGCAGCGACGGCAAACAGAGCAGCAACGGATTCGGCGCCGTGCCCGAGATGGTCAATGAGGTCGTGGCCGGTTATCCGCTCGAATCGGTCGCCGCGGCCCTTGCGGCCGGACTGGTCGCGTCGTCGGTCGACCTGTCGATGCTCATGCGCGAGGTGGCGCCTATGTTGCGCCAATTTGCCGTCGAGGCGACGCGAAAATCCTGAGGCAGCGAATGGCAGGCGCGATCGCCCTTTGTGGCGTAGCCTGCCCATTGAAAGAAGGATCGCCATGGACGAATCCACGCCAGTGCCGCCGCCGAAACGCACGCCGCCGCCCGAGAAATGGCGGGCCCGCGCCCGGCGTCGCTACGAGCAGGAGCTCCCCGAGCCCAACGAGGGCGAGCACATCGTGCCCGACCACGACGCCGGGCTCGACGGCTTCAAGTAGACCTTCCGCTTTGAGGCGCCCGCTGCGGTTGGCGCTGCTGCTGTGCGTCGTGGGCGCCGGCTGCCGCGTGCAGGTGGCCCCGCGTCCGTGGGTTCGCCATCTCGTCTTGCGCGGTGCGCGGCACGTCGACAACGCCGACTTGCGGCTGGCCCTGGTCACCGTGCAAACGTCGCGCATCCCCACTTCACCCAAGGGCTACTTCGACGCGGCCGCGTTCGCGCTCGATCTGCCGCGCATCGAGCGCTACTACCAGGCGCACGGATACTTCGATGCGCGCATCGTCGCCAGCACAGTGCGGCCGGTGCCGCACCACGCCAACATGCTCGACGTCGAGATCGACATCGACGAGGGGCCGGCGACCAAAATTCGCATCGCGCAGGTCAAAGGAATCGACGGAATCGGCGACGCAGCGCAGACCATCTTCAGCAACTTCGACCTCAAGCGCGGGCAGATCTTCGACCATCCGCGCTACCTGACGGAACGCGCCGAGGTCCAGGGGCGCATGCGCAACCTCGGCTATCCGTGGGCCGAGGTCACGGGCGACGTGCAAGTCGACCGCGATCACCACCTGGCCGACGTCACGCTCAGCGCCAACTCGGGGCCGCGGGCGCTGGTCGGCAAGGTGACGGTCGAGGGCTCGTCGCGCCTGCCGCCACGGCTCTTGATTCGTCATGCGCAGCTCGATCGCGCGCGCACGCTGACCTCCGATCTCCTCGAAGACGCCCACGCCAAGCTCTACAACCTGGGCCTGTTTTCGTCGGTCACGTTGGACTACGTGCATGATCCTTTCGATCCCTCGCGCGCCAACGTCATCATCCGCGTCACCGAGGCGCCGTTTCACGAATGGCGCATCGGCGCTGGGCTGAGCCTCGATTTGCAGCGCACGGAGCTGAGCGCGCGGGTGATCTACGAACAGCATCAACTGTTCGGCGGTTTGCGCACGCTGCGGCTACGGCTCGAACCGGCTTACGTCGCACTGCCGGCGTTCTGGAATCCGGTGCGCCAAGGGCCGGCGGCGACCGCCGAGCTGCAGTTTTCGCAGCTCGATCTGGTGCGTGCTCCCGACGAGCTCAAGACCACGGTGGGCTACGATCTCGGCGTCGAGTACGCTTTTCAGTATCATGGGCCAAGGTTGCAGTTTGCCTATTCTCGCAAATTTTGGCGCGACCACGTTCAGCTGGGTATTTCGTATAATCTGAATTATTTTCTGTTCTTCAACGTCGACCCTTCGCTCGAAGCCAACCGTCAGCAGGCGGAAAAATATTTCGGCTATTTGAACCCGTATCGCGTCGGCTGGTTCTACGAAGAGGCCGCGCTCGATCTGCGCGATCATCCGTTCGACACGCGTGAAGGCGGCTATTTTTCGCTGCGCACCGAGGAGGGCGGCAGCTACGCGGGCGGCGCGTTCACGTACGAAAAGCTGGTCGGCGAAGCGCGTGGCTACGCGCCGATCGGCCGCCGCATTGTGGTCGCTGCGCGCACCGAGGTGGGCAAGATCTATGTCCAGGGCGACACCGGCAGCCCGATCACACGGCGCTTTTTCCTCGGCGGCCCCGACTCGCATCGCGGCTTCAATTACGACCGGTTGTCGCCGCAAATTCCGTCCAGCGAAAAGGGCTCGCCGGCGCTGCCCATCGGCGGTGACGGCATGTTCCTGACGCAGATCGAGGTGCGGATCAAGGCCGCGCGCCTGTTCGGTTACTGGCTGCAATTCGCCGGCTTTTTCGATGCCGGAGACGTCTCGTCGCCGACCGGACTCCGCGGCGATTCACTAAGCCTGGCGCGGCTGCACTACGCCGCCGGCGGCTGGGTCGGTTATCAGAGCGTACTCGGGACCATCCGTGCCGACGTCGGCGTTCGTCTCAATCGCACCGGTGAAAGCTCCGACGGTCTGCCCAATCCCGACCCGGGGCAAAGGGTCGCCTTTCACATCTCGATCGGAGAGCCGTTTTGAGCCGGCTGGCGGCTTCCGGTCGGGCTCTGGGTAGGGCGATGCGGGCGCTCTTGCACGTCGCGTTGCTCGGCGTTGCGCTCGTGCTCGCGGCGCTGCTCACGCTCCTGTTGATCCTCCGCACCGAGGGTGGCCGGCGTGGGTTGGTCGGCCACGGCGTGCCGCTCGTCAACCGCCTCCTGCCGGGCCACCTCGAGCTGGCGCGCATCGAGGGCGACCTCACCCACCGCGTCGAGCTCTACGGCGTGCGCTGGGTCGATCCCGAAGGCGCCGAAGCGATCTACGCCGAGCGCGTTTCGCTGCGCTTCGACCTGTCCAAGCTGCTCCATCATCGCCTGCAGATCGACGACGTTGCCGTCGAGGGGGCGCGATTGGCGATTCGCCATCTTTCAGACAATCGCGTCAATCTGGCGCCGCCAGCAACCAAAGACAAAAAAGAAAAAAAAGACAGTAATTCAATCTTTGAGGTCGTCGTGGCCCACCTCCACGTGCAGCTCGAAGGGAGCTACAGCCCCCCCCACGGCTACGAGACCAATGCGCTGACCCGCCCGCACGGTACGTTCGACATCGAGGGCTCGCTGTCCACCCACGGCCCCGCGGTCACCGCGCATGTCGACCACCTGATCTCCGACTCACGCGACCCTTTGCGCAGCCATGTCGAGCTGTCGGGAAGCATCCAGACCGAGCCCGGGGGCGGCCCCCAAGGGCAGGTCGAGCTGCGCTTCGCGGATGTCAAGCTGACCGTCGCCACCGATGGCACGGAGCTGGCGCGTCTGAATCCCGCGGTGCACGCACGCGGACCGTGGCAGATCCATGTTGAGGGCGGCGGCCCGCT
>JBBQIO010000112.1:0-8917 GCA_038325015.1 Polyangia bacterium | reverse complement strand
CAGTCGGTGCGTGCCATCGCGGTGCGCAGCGCGCCGCACGAGCTCTTGGCCGAGGAGCTGGCCGCTTCGGTCGAGGTCATCCGCGAGGTCGATCGCGAGCACCTGGTGCGTTGTAACGCCACGCACGCGGCATTTCAGGAGGCACTGGCACCGACGGGCCGCCCGATCGTGGCTGCGCACATGGCCGAGCTCGAGCAGATGATCGCGAAGACCGATGCGCTGGTCATCGCCGGCGGGCACGTCGCGGTGCTGCTCAATCGCCTGCGCCTGTTCGACGTGGTGCGGCTGGCAGCGGGGCGGCCGATCGTGGCCTGGTCAGCAGGCGCAATGGTGCTCACGGATCGGGTGGTGCTCTTTCACGACGACCCACCGACCGGCGACGCGATCTCCGAAGTTCTCGACGGGGGCCTTGGTCTGGTGCCCAACCTGGTCGTGCTCCCCGAGGCGCGGCGGCGCTTGCGGCTCGGTGACGCGGCACGGGTGGGCGAATTTGCGCAGCGCTATTGCCCAGCGCAGTGCACGACGCTCGATCATGGCGCACGGTTGCGGATCGTAGACGGCAAGGTCGAGCGCGCGATCGGCGTGCAGCGGCTCGATCGATGGGGCGCGGTCACGGACGTGTCGCCATGATTCGCGCGACCGCCATCGCCGAGCTCGCGTCCGGTCCGCGCACCGCCGAGGCGGTGAGCGCGTTCATCGCGCGAAACAGCTTTCCGATCGTCGAGTGGACGTCGATCACCTGGGTCTATCGCGGCGCGGCCGAGGCGGTGCATCTCAAGCACTGGGTGTTCGGCCTTTCGTCGTCGCAGCAGCTGACCCGGCTGCCGGACACCGACCTGTGGTACCTGACGCTCGAGCTGCCGCCCGCCTCGCGCGTCGAGTACAAGCTCGAAGTCGTGCGCGGCGGTCACGGCGAGTGGATGGAAGATCCGCTCAATGCCAAGCACGCGCGCGATCCATTCGGCGCCAACTCGGTGGCCTACAACATCGGCTATGCCGAGCCCGACTGGACCAAACCGGATCCGACGTCGCCGCCCGGCGGGTTCGACGAGATCGTGATCGACAGTGCGGCGCTCGGTCGCCGTGTCGTCGGCCTCTATCTACCGTCGCGCTACCGACGCACGCGTCGCTACCCGCTCTTGGTGGTGCACGACGGAGGCGACTATCTGCGCTACGCCAGCCTGCGCGCGATTCTCGACAACCTCATTCATCGCCGTGAGATTCCGGATCTGGTGGTCGCGCTCACCAGCTCGCCGGATCGCTTGGTCGAGTATGCCGACGACGAGCGCCACGCGCGCTTCATCGCCGACGATCTGGTGCCGGTCTTGGAGCGGACGCTGCCACTCGAAGGGCGGCCGCAGGGCCGCTGCTTGATGGGCGCGAGCTTCGGCGCGGTGGCGGCGCTGACCACGGCGGTGCGCCGACCGGGCATGTTCGGCAAGCTGCTCCTACAGTCCGGCTCCTTCGCGTTCACCGACATCGGCGCGCGCAATCATCGCGGGCCGCTGTTCGATCCGATCGTCGGCTTCATGAACCGTTTCCGCGCCGATCCCGTCGCGGTCTCCGAGCGCGTCTTCGTCAGCGTCGGCACGTACGAGTCGCTGATCTACGAAAATCGCTCGCTGGTGCCCCTTTTGAAAGGCACCGGCATGGAGGTGCGCTACGTCGAGGCGCGCGATGGCCACAACTGGGAGAACTGGCGCGACCGTCTGCGCGAGGGGCTGAGCTGGCTGTTTCCCGGGCCGCTCCTTCTGGTCTACGAGTGATACGCTGTCTACCGACCTAAACGCCCCCAAGGAGTCGTCATGGCCGTCGCCACGCGTCGGATCGGGCTTTCGCTGGGTGCCGACATCTGCTGGCCGATCTGTTACGAAGAGATCGTCAAGCAGTGCAAGATCGCCATCCCCTGGCAGGGAGACACCGTCGGCATCGAAGTCGAACGAGTGACCATTGAACCGTTCGATCTGCGCCAGCCCTGCAAGTACGACGTGGTCGTCGACCGGCTGACGCACTGGTATCACACCAGTCGCGAGTGGATCAAAAAGGCGATCCTGATGGATGGCCTGTACGTGTTCAACAATCCCTGGTCGGTGCAGTCGATGGAGAAGCAGACCACCTACTGCGCGATGATGGAGCTCGGGATGCCGATTCCCGAGACCTGGTTGGTGCCGCCCAAAGCGTACGAGCCGCTGCCCGATCTGCAGCCGACGTTGCGCAGCTACGCCAAGCTGTTCGACATCGGCGTCGTCGGTAAAGAGCTCGGCTATCCGCTGTTCATGAAGCCGTACGACGGCGGCGGCTGGAAGGGCGTCAGCAAGATCGACAACGACGCGCAGCTGCGGGCCCGTTACGAAGAGAGCGGCAAGCTGGTGATGCACCTTCAGGCAGCGGTGCATCCGTTCGATTCGTTCGTGCGCTGCATTGGCTTGGGACCGCAGACCTACCTGGTCAAGTACAACCCCGACGCGGCGCTCCACGATCGCTACACCATGGCCAAGGATTTCATGACTGACGAGGAGCGCGCGGTGATGCGCGACACGACGCTGACCATCAACGCGTTCTTCGGCTGGGATTTCAACTCGTGTGAGGCGCTGCGCAAGGACGGGACCTGGTACCCCATCGACTTCGCCAACCCCTGCCCCGACTCGCAGGTCACGTCGCTGCACTATCACTTTCCGTGGCTGGTCAAGGCCAACATCCGCTGGTCGGTGTTCAACGCCGTGACCCGGCGGCCGTTTCGTCGCACGCTCGATTGGGAGCCGTTTTATGCGGTGGCCAAGCGCGACCTGCCCTATCGCGAGCGGCTGGCCGAGTACGCAAAAATCGCGGCAGCGCGTTTCGAGACCGAGCGCTTCGAGGAGTTTTGTGCCAAGCATCTGCCGCAGCTCGATGAGGTGGCGCACGAATTTTTTGCCACGCCGCCGGCGCACGATGCCGTGCGCAAGAAGGTCACGGCGCTGTTTCCGGCGCACGAGGTCGAGCCCTTCACCGAGCTGTTCTGGAATCGCATTCAGGCCTGGCGCGCGGACAACCAGCCGTGAACGAGCAGCCCAAAACCGTCGGCAAGTGGCACTCGCCGCGTGTGCAGCGTGAGACCACGATGGTCCGCTGGGGTAGGTTCGGTCAGCCCTTGCTCCTCTTTCCCACCGCCGGCGGCGACGCCGAAGAAGTTGAGCGCATGCACCTCATTTCGGTGCTGCGCCCGCTGATCGACGAGGGCAAGATCAAGGTCTACTCGTGCGACAGCGTCGCCGGTGCCGCGCTCTTGGCGCAGGAGGGCACGGCGCAACATCAGATGTGGCTGCAGAACCAGTTCCATCAGTACATCCGCCACGAGGTGGTTCCGGCGATTCGCACCGATTGCAAATCCGACGACCTCGAAATTTGGGCGGCCGGCGCATCGATCGGCGCCTTCCATTCGGTGGCCATGGTGTGTCGCTTCCCGGACGTGTTTTCGCGCGCCTGCGCCATGTCGGGCACCTACGATGTGCGCCGCTTTTTCGATGCCCGCGAGTTCACCGACGACTTTTGGGTTTCGTCGCCGGTCCACTTCGTGCCCACGCTCGGCGGCCGCCATCTCGACGTGCTGCGCACGCGCTACGTTCTCTTGGCGTCGGGTGAGGGACGTGCCGAAGATCTCGGCGAATCGTGGCGCATGGGCAATGTGCTCGGTGCGCAGGGCATCCCGAATCGCGTCGTGCCGTGGGGCATCGACTGGCCGCACGACTGGCAGACGTGGCGCACGATGCTGCCGCAATATTTGGCCGAATGGACGCGGTCAGCGTGAGCCGGAGGATCCGATGAGCGAAAAAACGACACGGTCGCACAAAGAGGTCGATGCCGAGGCCGACGCGCAGACGCGCCGCGCGTTCACGCAGGCCATGCTCGCCGACCTGCGCGCGCTCGACCGCATGTTGCGCGAAAACCAGTTCGAAACCGACGTGCGCCGCATCGGCGCAGAGCAAGAGATGTTCCTCATCGACAAGGGCTGGGCGCCGGCCAAGTCGTCGCTGGACATGATCGCCAAGCTCGACGATCCGCACTACACGACCGAGCTCGGCCTGTTCCAGCTCGAGGCCAACGCCGACCCGCAGATTTTCTCCGGCGACGGCATCTCCAAGATGGAGAAGCAGCTCGACGCGCTGGTGGGAAAGGCGCGTGATGCGGCGACCAGTTTGGGCATCGCGCCGATTTTGATCGGTATTTTGCCGACCATCCGGAAGAGCGATTTGGGCCTCGACAGCATGGTGCCGAGCCCGCGCTATCAGGCACTCAACAAGGCGATGAACGACCTGCGCGGCGGCGCGTTCGAGTTTTCCATCAAGGGGCTCGACGAGCTCATCATCGAGCACGATTCGGTGATGCTCGAAGCGTGCAACTCGAGCTTTCAGGTGCACCTGCAGGTGGCGCCGGCCGAGTTCGCGCGGCTCTACAATTTGTCGCAGGTGCTGGCGGCGCCGATGGTCGCGATCTCGGCAAACTCGCCGCTGCTCTTCGGGCGGCGCCTGTGGGCCGAGACGCGGATCGCGCTGTTTCGCCAGGCGGTCGACACGCGCAGCCACACGCACCATCTGCGCGAGACCGAGGCGCGGGTCAGCTTCGGCACGCGCTGGGTCAAAAATTCGGTGGTCGAAATCTATCAGGAGGACATCGCGCGCTTTCGTACGCTGGTCGGCACCGACCTCGAAGAGGACGTGATGGCCAAACTCGACCGCGGCGAGATCCCGCAGCTCAAAGCATTGCGACTGCACAACGGCACGGTCTATCGCTGGAACCGCCCGTGCTATGGCGTGATGGACGGCAAGGCGCACCTGCGGATCGAAAATCGCGTGATGCCGGCGGGACCGTCGGTGCTCGACGAGATGGCCAACGGTGCGCTGTGGTTCGGCTTGATGGCCGAGCTAGGCGCACGCGAAGAGGACGTGACCGGCAAGATCGAGTTCGACCAGGCAGGCGCCAATTTTTACACCGCGGCACGAGAAGGGCTCGGCGCTCACTTCAGCTGGCTCGACGGGGTCGAAGTCGCGGCGGCGCCCTTGATCCTCGATCACCTCTTGCCTGTCGCGGAAGCCGGCCTACGCCGTCAGGGGATCTTGGAGGAGGACATCAAGCGTTATCTCGGCGTGATCGACGCGCGGGCGCGCACCGCGCGAACCGGCGCGCGCTGGCAGCTGTCGTCGTGGAACGCACTCAAAGACAAGGGTACGACGGGCGAGCGGGCCAACGCGCTGGTCGCCGCGACCGTGCAGCGCCAGCAGACCGGACGACCGGTCTCCGAGTGGGAGCGGGCGCGCATCGACGAAGCCGAGGCCTCGAAGCACAACTACCTGCGCGTCGACCAGTACATGGCGACCGATCTGTTCACCGTACATGCCGACGATCCGGTCGAGATGGTCGCCAACCTGATGTCGTGGGAGCGCATCCGTCACGTGCCGGTCGAGGACAAAGATCATCGGCTGATTGGGCTCGTGACCTATCGCGCGGTGTTGCGCTATCTGTCGGCGGGGCGGGCGCTCAAGGATGCGGCCGTGTCCTCGATCATGAAGACCGACGTGACCACCGTCGCAGTCGATTCCGCGACGGTCGACGCGATTCGAATTATGCGGCGGCTGCGCATCGGTTGCTTGCCGGTCGTGCAGGACGGTCGGCTGGTCGGCATCTTGACCGACGAGGATTTCCTGTCCATCGCCAGTAAGCTCCTCGAAGAGAAGTTGGAGCGAGCGCACTGATGTTGTCACGCACGATCGCGACCGTTGGCGGGCAGCTGCCCGGGCCGACCCTGATTTTGGTCGGCGGCGTGCACGGCAACGAGCCGGCCGGCATCGTCGCCGCCCAACAGGTGCTGGCGTCGGTGCGACCCGAGGATGTGCGCGGCGAAGCCGTGGCGCTGGTCGGTAACCTGCAGGCCAGCGCTGCGAGCACGCGCTTTTTGGTCGAGGACTTCAACCGGATGTGGAAGCCCGAGAGGCTGGCGCAGGTGCGTGCGCTGAACGCGGAGCAGCGCTTCGCCGAGGTGCGCGAGCTGGTCGAGCTGGCCGATGCCATCGATGCGGTCATCGCGCGTGCGACCGGGCCGGTGTTCCTGATCGACCTGCACACCACATCGGCCGAAGGCATCCCGTTCGCGGTCGCTGGATCGACCGCGGCGCATCGGCGGTTTGCGCTGGCGCTCGGGCTGCCTGGAGTGGTTGGCCTCGAAGAGGCGCTCGCCGGCGTGCTCACCGGTTACTACGGGGCGCGTGGCTGTATCACCCTGGCCATCGAAGGCGGGCAGAGCCGCTCGGCGGCGGCGGCGGCGCACTTGGCGGCGGCGGTGACCGTCGCGCTCGAGATCTCCGGCGTGATTGCAGCGATGCCCGGTGCGGCCGCTGCGCGCGCGCATCTGGCTCAAGCGCGCGGCTTTCTGCCGTCGCTGATCGAGGTCGTGTCGCGCCATGCCGTGCGGCCCAGCGACGACTTTCGTATGGAGCCCGGGTTCGCCAATTTGGCGCTAACCTCGGCCGGGACACTCTTGGCGCGCGATCGCGCCGGCGAGATTCGAGCGCCTTTCGATGGTGTCGTGCTGCTGCCGCTCTATCAACCGCAAGGCGAAGACGGCTTTTTCTACGGGCGCACTGCGGACTAGCAGATCGCTCCGAGAGCTGGCTACAGCGATTCGAGCGACGCTCGATTGAGGCTCAGGTCAAGCTGGCTGCGGACCAGCCGCACGATGCTGTCGAACTCCGAGCGCCCCAGCCCGAGCCGCCGCATCAAGATCTTTTGCGTGAGCGCCGCCAGGCAATCTCGCGCTTCACCAAGCCACCTGAGCACGGTCACGCGGTGCACGCGATAGATCTGGCCCACCGCCTCGGTGCTCAGCCCGTCGAGAAAGTGGTGGCGCAGGAGGCCGCGCTGGCGCGGCGTCAACAGCGCGAATGCCTCGTTGAAGGCCAGCTTGAAATCGGTGGCGTAGCGCGAGCGCAGCGCTGCGGTCTCGGGATCGTCGCCGGTCGCTGGCTGCTCCAGGAGCTCATCGTCCTTGGGGACGAAGCTCGATCCGCGGCTGCGCAGCACGTTCAGCGCGCTTCGGGTGGCCGCCGCCCGCATCCAGCTCCGTAACTCGCCGCGTCCCGAATAGGCGGCGATGCGCGGCCGCCCGTCTCCGTCACCCTCAGTGCCGGTCGAGCCGATCAAGATCTTTTGGCGCACGACCTGTTTGGTCTCGTCGAGCAGATCGCGGGGCAGTCGCATGCGCCCCAAAAAGGCGTCTATCTCACGAATGAAGTGCTCTTCGAGCAGCGCGATGGCCACCGGAGCGCCGCTGGCGCAGGCGCAGGCCAGGTACAGATCCGAGAAGTGCAGCTCCGCGAAAATTTCGCGATCCGCGTCCGCTCCGATGTGCGACGCCACATGGGCGAAGAAGACATCGTCCTCGACACGGACGGCAGGCCAGGCGGCGTGTGCGGCGGCGAGCATCGCCGACAGCTCGGCATCCAGATCCATGCCGGCCAACCGCTCGCGAACGGGTGTCGCAAGGGCCGAACGAAAACGTGTGCCAGCGCCTTGCATCTCGTCGAGGGTTAGCATGAAAAGCATTGCCGGAGAAGTGACGGACGTCTATGGTCGGACTATGGTCGCCGACGGCGAGTGCCTCGACGAAAACAGGGCCAGCGCTTTTTTTGCCGGCAAGCTGGATGGTGCCGGCGTCGCGGCGGTCGAGTCCCACGTCGACCAGTGCGCCGAATGTCGGCATCTGCTTTCTGAAATGGCGCGCACGTTTTTGGCCCGCGCGTCGACCACATCGCCGAACCCGAGCGAGTCGGGGGCGCCGTTGCGTGCCGACGCTCAGCTGTTCACCGGCGACATTGTCGGGCGCTACATTGTCATCGAGCGCGTCGGCTCGGGCGCCATGGGCTTTGTCTACTCGGCCTATGATCCGGAGCTCGGGCGGCGCATTGCGCTCAAGGTCCTGCGCCACCGCACCCACGACGCCAACCTCTCGGAGAAGCGGCTCCTTCGCGAAGCGCAGGTGCTGGCGCGGCTGGTTCATCCCAACGTCGTCACGGTGTACGACGTCGGTATGTTCGGCGGCCAGGTGTTCTTGGCCATGGAGCTGATCGATGGCGGCACGGTCTTTGACTGGCTCCGCGATGCTCCGCGCGACTGGCGTCGGATCTGCGAAGTCTTCATCGATGCCGCGCGCGGGCTGATCGCCGCACACGACGCCGGCGTAGTCCACCGCGACTTCAAGCCGGAAAATGTGCTGGTCGGCAACGATGGTCGGGTGTGCGTCACCGACTTCGGATTGTCCCACGCACCGGGCGACGATCTCTCGGTATCTTTCGCAGCGTCGGGCTCGCCCACTCCGTCGCCGTCGCCGGGCAAGCTCACCCAAAGCGGCGCCGTGCTTGGCACCCCCGCCTACATGGCTCCCGAGCAGCGGCTCGGCATCTCCGATGAGCGGTCGGATCAATACAGCTTTTGCGTCGCCCTCTGTGAGGCGCTCGACGGGGTTCTGCCGCGCAGCCAGACACCGGCGGGCGTGACGTTGCGCCCGTGGCTGCCACCCGCGGCGTCAGTGCCGCGCCGAGTTCGTCGCGCGATCGAGCGTGGGCTCTCCGCCGCGGCCGGCGATCGCTATCCGACGATGGCCGCGCTGGTGGCCGACCTTGCGTACGATCCGACGGTCGTGCGCCGCCGCTGGATGGGCGGTGCGGCGCTTTTCGGCGCGTTCGGCCTGGCGCTGTTTGCCGTTGAGCGCTCGGCGCATCGCGAGAGCCAGATGTGTACTGGAGCTGCACAGAAGCTGGCCGACGCGTGGAGCCCGGCGCGACATGGCGCGATCACGACGGCGTTCGCGGCCACCGGGGTGCCCTACGCTGCGAGCGCGGCGACGAGCGTGAATCGCGCGCTGGACGACTACGCGCAGCGCTGGACG
>JBBQIO010000111.1:0-8931 GCA_038325015.1 Polyangia bacterium | reverse complement strand
CTGGTCGACGCCGGCAGCGACGATTCGGACTGGGACCGCTTCTTCCAGATCGCGTCGCCGTTGATCGCTCGGGTCGCGCTGTTCGTCGCACCCGGCAATCACGAATTCGCGCGGCTCGGCCGCGGGCGTGCGCGCTATCTCAAATATTTCGGGCGCGGCGAACGAGGCGTCGCAACGGATGCGCGCACCTGGTTCAGCTTCGACGCCGCTGGCGTGCACTTCGTCGCCCTCGATTCGATGCTCTATGCCGATCGACGTCAGCTCGATTGGCTCGACGCCGACCTGGCGGGTGCCGAGCGCCGCTCATCGCGGGCGATCTTCGTGTTCGCCCATGCCGGGCCCTATTCCAGCGGGCTCCACGGCGACAGCCCGATCTGCATCCGCGACTACGTCCCGGTCATGGTGCGCCACCACGTGACCCTCTTTTTCGGCGGTCACGACCACGATTACGAGCGTGGGCAGGTGGGGGCGTTGCGCTATGTCGTGACGGGTGGCGGCGGTGCCGAGCTGCGCGAGCAACGTTGCGGTGTGCCGGGAAAGAAGCCGTGCGGGTCGCGGGTGGTAGAGCTCTTCAACGAGCACAACTATGTTTCAGTGGAGCTCTTGCCGTCGCTGTTGCGGCTGTGCCCGAAGCGTGTCGACGGCACCCCATTGTCGGCCTGCACCGCGTTCGCACTGACGCAAACTAAATAGTGGGATGTGCCTTTGTTCCCTCTTTGGCTTTTTCTTTTTTCTTCTCTTTTTTTGTTTTCTTTTCTTTGTTATCTCGCTCGGCGCTCTGTGCAATCGGTGTACTCGACTTGATCTCGATGACGGAGCGCCCATGTTCTTTACTGGCGCCGCTCGCCTCGGTCGCCTTATTCGCCTTGCGCGCGGCCCGCTTTTTTTCTTTGCGCAGCTTCTTCGGCATCTCTTGCCACAGCGCGACCACATTCTGATCCGGGTCAACGAAATAGCTCATCCAGCCGAACTCGCCGGCCGGCTGCTTGGGGACGAGGACGCGGCCGCCAAGCTCCTTGATGCGCTTCTCAGCGACCTCGATGTCGTCGACTGTGAAAAACTGGCTGGCGCCCTGCTGCAGCGGCGAATCGCCAACCACGACCGCGACGCCACCCTGCACCTCGTCGTTGCCGAAGTCGATCATCGTGTAGCCGCTATCGCCATGCGGCTTGAACTTCCATCCAAACAGCGAATCGTAAAACGCCTGCAGCCGTTTCAGATCGCGGGTACGAAATTCGACGTGGCTCAGCCGGCTCTTCTTGCCCATGGACAGTCCTCCGGAAGCGAAAAAAATGTCTAATGCGGATTGCAATTTTTTGCCGACGTCCAGCTACGGTCTCACATCCGGCCCCCCGGCGGATAGGGGTCGACTTGACGTGACTTGCCCGCCCCATTAGACGTGATGACCATGCCCAAACGATTTCGCGCGGCAGTGATCGGCGGCTCCGGCTACGGCGGCGCGGAGCTGATTCGCCGCCTTTTATATCACCCGGACGTCGAGCTGGTTCGCGTCGCGTCGGTCGACTACGTCGGTGAGCCGCTATGGGCGGCCCATCCGCACCTCGACGGCCTGACCGATCTCAGGTTCGAGGAGCTGCCCGCTGAGGTTGCCGCCCAGGGGATGGATGTCGTGCTCCTCGGGCTGCCGCATAAAGTGAGCGCCCACAAAGTGCCGGCGATCATGAAGACCGGCGCGCGTATCGTCGATCTGTCGGGCGATTTTCGCCTGCGCGATGCCGCCGCCTACCAGCGCTACTACGGCGCGGCCCATCCGTCGGTCGAGCTGTTGGGCGAGTTCGTCTACGGCCTGCCCGAGCTCAATCGCGAGCGCATCAAAAACGCGCGCTATGTCGCGTCGCCCGGCTGCTTCGCGACCACCATCGAGCTTGGCCTGTTGCCGCTGGCGCGCGCTGGAATGCTGCGCGGCGCCGTCGAGGTCGTGGGTATCACCGGCAGCTCAGGCGCGGGCGTGATTCCGACGGCGACGACGCACCATCCGACGCGCGCGGTCAATTTGCGCACCTACAAACCACTCGAGCATCAGCACATTCCCGAGATCACCGAGACGCTGGCCCAAGCCGGCGCGCAGTCGCTGCGGCTCTACTTCGTGCCCGTCTCCGCGCCCCTGCCGCGCGGCATCTTCGCGACGTCGTTTGCGCATCTCGACGCGGCGGTCACCAAGGCCCAGGTCGCGGCGGCGTTTGCCGAAAGCTACGCCCACGAGCCGTTCGTGCGCGTGCCCCACAAGCGACTGCCCGAGGTGGCGGCGGTGTCGGGATCGAATTTCGTCGAGGTCGGGTTTCAGCTGGCCGACGAGCCCGACGGCGACCGTCGGACGATTGCCTGCTTTTCGGTCACCGACAACCTCATCAAGGGGGGCGCCGGGCAGGGCATTCAGAGCATGAATTTGATGCTCGGTCTCGACGAGACGCTCACCTTGCAGGACCCGGGGTCGTGGCCATGAGCCGCTCATGCGTCGTCAAGCTTGGCGGCGAGGTTGTCGACGGCGCTGCGCTGCCCGCAATCGCTGCCGATCTGGCGGCGCTCGGCGCCGAAGGCTGGCGCGTGGTGGTCACGCACGGCGGCGGGCCGCAAGCGACGAGCCTGCAAAAGCGCTTGGGCCTGACGCCGCAGATCATCGGCGGGCGACGGGTCACCGATGCGGCCACCCTCGACGTGATGAAGATGGTCATCGCCGGGCAGGTCAACGTGGATCTGTGCGCGCGGCTGCGACGCGCCGGCCTCCGTCCAGTGGGACTGCACAGCGCCGTGCGCGCGGTCAAACGCCCGCCGCGCGTGGTAGCTGGCTCCGAAGCTCTCGGCCCGGTTGACCTCGGGAATGTCGGCGATGTCGTCGACTTCGATCTGACGCTGATCGCCTCGCTCCTCGACCAGGGCTACGCGCCCGTGCTGGCGTGCCTGGGCCACGACGACGCCGGTGCGATCTACAATATCAACGCCGATTTGGTGGCCAACCAGCTGGCCGGCATGCTCGCCGCCGATGCGCTGGTGCTGGTCACCTCGACGCCCGGCGTCTTAGCCAACGTGGCAGACCGCAACAGTCGAATTCCGCGCCTGACCGTCGCCGAGGGCAAGCAGGCGATCGTCGACGGAGTGATCTCGGGCGGCATGATTCCCAAGGTCGAGGAGTCCTTCTTAGCGCTCGCCGCGGGCGCACGCGCGATCGTCATTACCGACGGTGACGTCCGTCGTGCCGTCAACCAGCCGGGCAGCGTGGGGACGGTGCTGGTTCCGTAAGGACTACTGCTTGGTGCCCATGATCGTGAGCGTCGCCGCGGTTCCGGCGATCGGCGGGCTCGAGGCCAGGTCGGGCGGCGTGCCGCCGTCGGGAGCGATCGGAATGACCGGCGCGCCGGGTGTGAAGCTGAGCGTCAGCGCGATGGTCTTGTAGCCGGCGCCGCTGACCTTGCCCGTGCCGGACATCGTGCCCGCCGCGTTGCCGGTCGCTTCATCGAGATTGACCGGCTGCGCGAGCATCGTCAGCGCGTATTTGTCGTCGACGGTGGCGTGTAGGCCCGTCGAATCGCTGCCGCTGTTCGGGGTGGTGATTCCGGCGGTGAACGTGAGGAGCACCGTCCCGGCCGAGCCCTGCCGCACGCTCATCAAGTCGTCGTCGGTGGACACCCCGTTGGAGACCGTCACCGTATAGTTGCCGATGACGTTCTTGATGTTCGCGGGCGTGCTGCTGCTGCTGCATCCGCCGACCACGCAAAAGAGAGACGCAGCCAGGATCGAGCGTGCACCGGTGCCATTCATGCCCGCAGGCTAGCCCCGTCGCCCGAGCGAGGCAAGAGAGACCGATCACAATGTGGCGTCGTCGGTCGCGTGCGTTGACCCTCGACGAGCCCGACCGTACACTGACTCGCCATGATCCTGCGTGCGAGCGCCCTCGGCGCAGTTCTGTTGTGGACCTGCCTGGCTCGCGCGGCTCCGCCAGCCGCAACCCCGCCGTTGCCGACCATCTCGGTCGCCGAGATCCACGCCGGTCAGCGGGGCTATGCGCTGACCGTTTTTGCCGGCACCAAGCCCGAGCGATTCGACGTGCACGTCCTCGGCGTGGTGCGCCGTTTCGTGCCGCAGCAGGATGTGATCTTGGTCGAGTGCGACGACCCGCGCTTGGTGCACGTCGGTATCGTGCGCGGCATGTCGGGATCGCCGGTGTATATCGAGGGGCGGCTGGCGGGCGCACTGGCGTATGGATTTCCCTATGCCAAAGATCCGATCGGCGGCGTGACGCCGATCGCCAACATGCTGGCCGAGCTGCGCCGGCCGCGCCGTGGGCGGGCCGAGACGCCGTACATCGAAGCGCGCCGCGCGCCACGCCCAGGTGACGCACGCACCCAGGAGGCGGCGGTCGAGGCTTTGGTACGGGGGCGCACTGTCGAAGAGGTGCTGGCCGAGCGCCGTGAGGAGCACGGGTTTCTGTCGCCGCTCGGCTTGCCGGCACCGTTGACGGACCAAAGCGCCCTCTCACCGCGGCTCGAGCGCGCGACGCTGCCGCTCTCCGTGGCCGGGCTCGGGGCCTCGGCGTTGGCGCTTTTGAGCGAGACGCTCGCACCCTTTGCACTGACTCCAGTTCAGGCGGGGGGCGTCGGTCGCGGTGACGGCAGCGGTCCGACGCGCTTCGAAGCCGGCGGCTCGGTCGCGGTGGACTTGATTCGCGGCGACGTCAGCGCCGTCGGCACCGGCACGGTCACTGCGGTCATCGGCGACGAGCTGGTCGCGTTCGGCCATCCGCTGTTTGGCATCGGCGAGCTCTATCTGCCGATCTCCACCGCCGAGGTGCACACCATCTTGGCCGCGCTCAACTCGTCGTTCAAGCTGGCCTCGCCGCTCAACGAGGCGGGTACGTTGGTGCAAGATCGCCAGTCCTGCATCGTCGGGACGATGGTCGGGCGCGCCGAGACGATTCCGGTTTCGGTGGCCATCCATCAACAGGTGGCCGAGGGCGGAGCATCGCCGGCCACACGCACGTTGTTCGTCCAGGTGGCGCGCCATCGCTTCTTGACGCCGGCGCTGGTCGGTACTGTGTTGCAGGAAGCGGCGCAGACCGCCGCTGGCGACGTCGCCGACGCGGTGGTGACCGTGCGCTCCAAGCTGACTTTGCGCGGCTTCGCACCGGTCGAGCTGGTCGACGAGGGGTTTGCGCCGGACGGAGTTTCGGCACGGGTCATGGCCAGCACCAGTGGGCTGCGCGCGTTGAGCGAGTTGGCGTTCAATCCGTTCGGACCGGCGCAGGTCGAGCGCGTCGACATCGACGTCGACGTTCACTATCGTGCCGACTTTGCCGATCTGGTCGCGATCGGCTTCGACAGCGACGAGCTCAAAGCCGGAACGCGGCGCAACCTGCGGGTGACGCTGCGGCCATTCGGCGGCGCGGAATACGTGCAGACGATTCCCGTCGAGCTGCCCGGCTCGCTGGCCGGTCAGTGGGTCAAGATCACGGTAGCCGCGGGCAATACGATGCGCCCGGACCTAGCGCCCCCCGAGTCGCTCGCCGACGTGGTGGCCAATCTGCGGCGCAACTACCCGTCGCGCTCGCTGGTGGTCAGCCTAGAGACCGCCGACGAGGGCGTGCTGGTGCGCGGTCGCGTGGTTCCGGATCTGCCGGGCTCGGCCATCGACACGCTGCATCCGATGGCGTCGAGCCGCCACGCCGAGACCTACAAGCGCGCGGTACGCACGACCGCGACCACGCGCCAGGTGGTGGTCGGCAAACAGGAGATCACGATCCACGTCAAAGACGGCGCCGGTTGAGTGTTTCGCCTTCTTTTGCCCCTCAAGGAGATTCCGTGTCGATTCGCCGTGTCCTGTTGCTGCTTGCGCTTTACCCCGTCGTGGCCGCCGGTTGGGCCCGAGCCGGCACCACGCGCAGCTGGCACCTGACCAGCTACAAAGAGTTCGAGGAGGGCGAGGCGAACGGCGTGCGCATGAGCTCGCAGGGACAGCTCGTGCCCGGCCTGAGCACGACTCGGCGCGAGCTCGAATCGGCCGTGGTCTACAGCGCGCTCGCGCTGCCCGACGGCTCGGTCGCGCTCGGCACTGGCGACGATGGAGAAGTTTGGCAGCTGCAGCATGGCGCTGCACATCGCGTGGCCAAGCTGGACGCGACGCTGGTGACCTCGTTGGTGCTCGGGGCCGACGGTGCGCTGTGGGCGGCGACGCTGCCGGGCGGCAAGATCTTTGCGATCGATCTAGCGGGCGAGCGTAAGTCGCCGGAGCTGGTCACGCTCGACGCCGAGCACGTCTGGGCGCTGGCGTGGGTGGCGTCGCGCTCGACGCTCTATGCTGCAACCGGCCCCAAGGGTCGTCTCTATGCCGTCGAGGTCCGGGGGGGCGTGGCGCGCAAACCGCGCTTGGTCTGGGACAGCGGCGAAAAGCAGCTGATGTCGCTGATCGTCGACGAGGACGGGGCGTTGATCGTTGGCTCGTCGGACCAAGCGGTAGTCTATCGCGTGGTCGATCAGGGCGAAAAGGCCGCGGCCAAGGTCGAGGCGCTGCACGACTTCGAGGGCGATGAGATTCGCGCGATCGCCCGTCGCGGGCGAACCCTGTACGTCGCGGTCAACGAGTTTCAAAAGACGACCGCGACCCCGCCGGTGCCGGTCGGTCCGCGTGGCACCAAGATCGCCTTGCCGACGGTCGCCGCGGCGACGTCCGCGGTCGGGATGCCGGCGCGCGATCGCAAGGGCAAAGGCGCCGTCTTTCGTCTCGATTCCGACGGCCGCGTCGAACAGCTGCATGCGCTCGGTGATGGCTACTTCACCGCGCTGTCGGTCGAGAAGTCCGATGCATCCGGAGACGTGCTGTGGGCGGCGTCGGGCGGCGAGGGGCGGGTCTATCGCATCGCCGCCGATCGCAATGTCGAGACCGCGTTCGACGTCGCCGAGCGGCAGGTGC
Organism: Polyangia bacterium; assembly: GCA_038325015.1. Taxonomy (GTDB): domain Bacteria; phylum Myxococcota_A; class Polyangia; order Palsa-1104; family Palsa-1104; genus JBBQIO01. Next base: position 2,010 of record JBBQIO010000111.1, on the reverse strand, counting down.
TCACGCTCTTGCCCGACGCCAACGGCCACCCGCTGGCGTTCGGCACGGGAGACGCGGCTGCTTGGTATGAAATAAACACGCTAAAAGACAAAAAAGCAAATTATACTACAAAAATCCTCGACGGGCAGTTCACCGCGCGCTGGGGCCGGCTGCGCTGGTCTGGGCGCGGCGATCTGGCGGTCGAAACGCGCAGTGGCAACACGGCCCACGCCGACAAAACCTGGAGCGCGTGGCAGCAGCTGGCAAGTGAGGAGCGCCCCAGCGCGCAAGAGGCCGCGCACGGCGACGACGCGCACAGTGGCCAAATAGCGTCGCCGCGGGCGCGCTACCTTCAGGCGCGCCTCGGCTTCGCGCGCGCGTCGGCAGACGCGGTCGTGCGTGACATCGGGATCTACTACGTGCCGCAAAACCAGGCGCCGCGCGTCGTCGAGATCACGGTCGGCGAAGAGGCGCCGCATCGCCATCACGCGCATTCGTCGGTCCTCAAGGTGCGCTGGCGACTCGACAGCTCCGACGACGACGAGCTGGTGTATCGGCTCTATTATCGCGAGCTGAGCGAGCCCAACTGGCGCCCGATGCTCGCTGCCGGAGCCGAGCCCCTGACCCACCCCGAATTCGACTGGGCGACCGACAGCCTACCCGAGGGGCGATACGTGGTGCGCGTGCAGGCCTCCGACGAGCGCGCCAATCCGGCGCCGCTGGCGCTCTACAGCGAGCTGACGTCGTCGCCGGCGCTGGTCGACAACCGCAAGCCCGACGTGCTCGAGTTGCGCGTGGCCGCCGGCGATCACGGCATTTTGATCGCCACCGGCCGGGCGCGCGACAGCTACTCACCCCTGGTTGAGCTCAGCTGGTCGCTCGACGGCGGCGACTGGCAGCCGCTTTTGCCCAAGGACGGCGTTTGCGATTCGCTCGTCGAAGAGGTGTCGTTTGCGCTGCCTCGCGATCTTTTGGCCGGCCCGCACTCGCTCGCCGTTCGCGCCTACGATTCGGCCGACAACATCGGTGCGGCGCAGATCAATTTCAGACGCTAAACGCCCGACGTGCGCAGCGCAGTGACAATCATGCGCGAGGCCCGCGAGCGATTGAGCGTATAGAAGTGCAGTCCGGGTACACCGGCACGCAGCAGCTCGGCGCACTGCAAGGTCGCGTGAGCCACGCCCAGCTGCAAGACCGCCTCGGCGTCGTCTTTCTGCTTCTCCAGCGCCAGGCGCAGCCGCATCGGGATGGTTGCGCCGCACAAGCGGGTCATGCGCTCGACTTGCTCGACATTGGTCAGCGGCATGATCCCGGGCACGATGGGGCAGGTGATGCCGGCGGCGCGCGCGCGCTCGACGAAATGAAAATAGAAGGCATTGTCGAAGAACAGCTGCGTGATGAGAAACTCGGCGCCGCTGTCGACCTTGCGTACCAGATGGCGCAGGTCCTCGTCGCGGTCGGCCGACTCCAGGTGCCCTTCGGGGTAGCAGGCGCCGCCCAGACAAAAGTCGAACCGCTCGGCGCGAATGAACGCGAGCAGATCGCTGGCGTGCGCAAAACCGTCGGCCGGCGTCACGAACTGGCCGTCGGCGGGTGGGTCGCCGCGCAGCGCCAGCACGTTCTGCACGCCGGCCTCGTCGAGGCGCTTACAGATGTCGCGCAGCTCGCTGCGACCATGGCCGACACAGGTCAGGTGCGCCATGGACTCGATGCCCGTCTTCTGTCGCATCGACGCGGTCAAGTCGATGGTCCGCTGCCGCGCCGAGCCGCCCGCTCCGTAGGTCACCGAGACAAATCCAGGTGACAGTTCGGCGAGGTCGGCCAGCGTATCAAACAGCCCGGCCACCGCAGCCTCAGATTTCGGCGGAAAAAATTCGAAGGAGATAGAGGGCGTTCCCGTGCGAAGGCGGTCGGCGATGCGCATCAGCGGGACATATTGCCGCGCGGGGCAAAAAGCGCAAACTCACGCAGGGCAGAGTAGAACAACAGCCAGCGCCACCGCCTCGATGCAGGGGGGGGTACGTCGAAGCG
>JBBQIO010000110.1:0-8972 GCA_038325015.1 Polyangia bacterium | reverse complement strand
CAAGAGACCGATCGGCGCGCTTTCGTGCAGGAGCTGGCCGACAACGTAGCGCCGGCCGTCCTTGGCGCTGATCGCGACCGGGTCGAGGTCGACGGCGACGGTGAGCACTTCGGCCGGCGGTGTCTCGCCAACCAGCACCGCCGCGTCGCGATCGATGACGGTTAGTCCGACCTCGAGATCGCGTGCGCCGTGGGCGAGCGTGTCGCGCGCATGCCGGTCGAGCAGCTCGTCGAGCGTCACTGCGGCGTCGACGCTGAGCGCGGTTTCGTTACTCACCGCCAGGCCGTTCCGGCGGCCGCCAGGGGATCGGGACTGTGCAGCTGCTCGCCGAGGGCGACCACCAGCTCGTCGCCGCTGACCCCATGCCGCGAGGCCAGCCCGATGCGATCCTCGAGCGCATCGCAGGTCATCGCCGCGGTGCCCAGGAAGGTCTCGACGACGCCGACGCCGGTCAGCGCGGAGGCGGGATAGATCGCCTCTTTGCCGCGCGCCGCAATCTTGCGAATCTCCTCTTCTGATCGCACGTCGGGAAGGTCGCGCTTGTTGAACTGGATGACGATCGGAATGTTCTCTTTGTCGAGGCGGTTGTCGCGCAGGTTCTGCTTGAGGTTGGCGAACGCTTCGTTGTTGTTGCGCGTCTCGGAGACGCGCGAATCGGCGACAAAAACCACGCCGTCGACCCCCTGCAGAACGACCTTGCGCGTGGTGTTGTGCATGACCTGGCCGGGGACGGTGAACAGACGCACCTTGACGGTCACACCCGAGCGCGACCGAAACGACAGCGGCAACAGGTCGAAGTACAGGGTGCGGTCGTCTTTGGTATCCAGACTGATGAGGTTGCCGCGGCGCCGTGCGTCGAGCTGCTCGTGAAGCTTTTGCAAATTGGTCGTCTTGCCGGAAAGCGCGGGGCCGTAATAAACCAGCTTGATGGCAACTTCACGGTGCTGAAAGTCGACCTGGGCCATGGATCCTCGACGGATGAACGCGGACCGCTCTGCCGACATCTTACTCCCGATTTCGCGGCGCCGTATAGCGGCGCTCCCCGCGAAGGACATCGGACGCAGCGGTAGACACCACGTTCGGGGCTTCGCAGTTGGCGCCGGCCAGGAGCCATGTCATGCTCGTTCCGATGACCGCGGAGAGCGAGCTCTTCGACATCTGTACGCAGCTCGAGCGTGATTCGGTGTGCAGGAAGGTTCTGCTCGCCGCGCTCGACGGACAGGTGTTGGCCCACGCCGGGCAGCGCGGCCTCCTCGACGAAGAGGTCTCCGAGGCTGTCGCCTCGGTGGTGGCTGACGCACTAGTCTCCGCCGAGCTGGCGGCGGCCGGGCTGACCGGTGGCGACGAAAGCACTGGCGACGCGGCCCGGCTGGCGTCGCGCGAGGTCGCGACGCTTTTGCCCAACGGCATCGCGGTGTGCGCGGCGGCGATCGATGGGCGGGCGGTGTTGGTGGTGATTTACGACGGCGCGACGACGATTGCGCGGGTGCGGCTCAAGATGCGACGGGCGCGCGAGCGACTGGAGCGGAGCTTGCCGGAAGCGGGATCGCCGAGCGACCCACCGCATGATAGTTGACCGGGCGACGTTCCCGGCCTGCCTTCCTGGTTGTCGCGAAGCGAATTCGGAAGCCGTCTGCAGCCTAAAACGCGAAGCCGGCGCTTTCCGCTTCTTTTCGCAAATTCCCTGACAGAGCGCGGTCGACCCCGTCTTTGGGCTGGTTCTTCTGGCTTTTGAGATAGGCGTCGCGCTGCTTGGACAGCTCGGTGATGCGCGCCGAGATGGCTTTTCGCTCCTTGGCCTTTTCCTGCACGAACTCTTCACGCTTGGCCGGTGCCAACGCGGCGACGGGCGCGGGCAGCTCCGAGGCGGGCATCTTCGCCACGTCGGCTTTCTTGTCGGCCACCGCGTCGACCAGATCCCAATCGGCCGAGCGATACATAGCGCTGGCCTTGGACGTGGCACGCGCGGCACCCGCGCCGCCGCCGAGGCTCATTGCATTACCATCCTGCGCCGCCTGGTTGGCGGCTTTCATCTTGCCTCGCGCGCCGTACGCCACATAGGTGCTGTTGAGCTGTGACGACAGACGGTTGAGCTCGTCGTCGACCGGCGTGTTGACACGTGCGATGTGGTTTTGGTCGATGCTGGCGAACTCGCCGCGACCGTCGTGCGCCACGCCTTGCCAACCAATCGCCTCGCCGCTGCCGGCGTCGCCGCAATAGATCGCGTTGACCAAAATGCGATGCTGATGCGCGTCGCCGAGCGCGCTCGCCAGCGACACTTTCGGGTCTTGGTTGGCCGGCTCGTTGCCGGCGACGAACAGAATGCGCAGCGACTGCGGATCGCTCGACCATTGCATCTCGTCGGCGGCCACCTGGATGGCGCGCGCGACATACTCCTCTCCGCCGTTGGTCGACAGGGCGAACAGCTTGGCGTAGACGCTGTCGAGGTCGCCGGTCAGATCGATGTCTTTGCGCACCCAGCCGCGCCCGGCGTCGTAGCCGCTGTTGCCGTAGGAGATGACGCCGACGCGCAGGATCGGACGCGGATGCGCCTGGGCCAAAAGGTTGACCGCATCCCACAGCTTGGCGCGGGCGGCGTCGATCAAGCCGTCCATGCTCGACGACGTGTCGAGCGCGATGACCAGATCGACGTGGCGCTGCGTTCCGTCGCCTTGGCCCTGCTGCTGTTTTTGATTCGGCGACGGATCGAAGTGCGACGGGGTGGCGCTCGCTGAGAGGCAGACCGCCAAGGCGAGCGCGGCAGACGACATTGACACCATCGACAGCAGGTTCTTTTTGCGCATGGGAGGTGAACGGCCCACGCGCAAAAAAGTTTTATTTCACTCTGGGACCGGATCGCGCAGCGTCGAGACCAGCTGGACGAAGCGCGCCCTCTCCGGCCCCTGCGCCGGGGTCAGCTTCTTGCCCAACTCGGTGACTAGCGCGCGCTGCTTATCATCGAGCGCGGTCGGCGTCTCGACCACCACCTTGACGTGCGCGTCACCGCGCGACGAAGACGCAGACGACGACGTCGGCATCCCTTTGCCGCGCAGGCGAAACACCGTCCCCGACTGCGTCCCGGCCGGCACCTTCATCTCGACCGGCCCTTCGAGCGTCGGCACGTCGACCACCGCGCCGAGGACCGCATCGACCATGGAGACCGGCACGTCGCAGCTGATGACCGCGCCTTGCCGGCGAAACAGCGGATGGGGTTTGACCCGCACAAACACGTCCAGATAGCCGGCCGGGCCGCCGTTGAGCCCCGGCTCGCCCTGTCCGGCGATGCGTTTGACCGCGCCATCTTCGGTACCCGGCGGCAAGGTCACGACGAAGTCGCGCTCCTTGTCGACCACGCCGGCGCCGTGGCAGACCGCGCATGGGTCGGTCACCAGCTTGCCCTGGCCGCTGCACGTGGGACAGCGCTTGGACAAGTTGAAGAAGCCCTGCTGCACTTTGATCTCGCCCTTGCCGTCGCACGACGCGCAGCGCTTCATGGTCGCCGGGCCGCCCTCCTGCCCGGACGACGCGCACGCTTCGCAACTGGCGCGGCTGGGAAAATGGATGCTCTTTTCACAGCCCAGCGCCGCCTCTTCGAAGCGGACTTCCAGCGTGTAGCGCAGGTCGCGTCCGGTCGCTGCCGCGCGCGATTTTTTCTTGCCGAACAGATTGTCGAAAAGATCGGTGAACATGCCCAAATCCAGGCCGAACCCTTCGACGCCGTCGTGGCCACGGCGGTCGTAGCGCGCGCGCTGCTCCGTGTCCGAGAGCACGGTGTACGCCTCGGAGACCTCTTTGAACGAGGCTTCGGCGTCGGGATTTCCCGGGTTCTGATCGGGATGAAAGCGCAGCGCCAGCTCGCGGTAGGCGCGCTTGATGCGCACCGCGTCTGCGTCACGAGCGATGCCCAGGACCTCGTAGTAATCGCGCTTTTTCACGGCTGCGGCTTGCTCGCGGTAGGTTCACTGTCCGCTTCGCCGGCGGTCGCCTGGGCATACACCAGCTCGCCCAACTTTTGCGCCAGCGGCTCGAGCCGCGCTTCGGCCGCGCGGACTTCGGCCAGCGTCGTCGCTGTCACCGCACGTTTGGCGTCGGTGACGGCATCGTCGAGCGCCTTTTTGGCTTCGGGCGTGAGCATCTGCGCGAACTCTTCGACGGCGCGCTCGGTCGTGTAGAGCAGCGATTCGAGCCGGATCTTGAGCTCGGCCAGCCCGCGCTTCTGCCCGTCGGCCTCGCGCGCCGCGTCCGCCTCGGCGGTCATGCGCACGATCTCGGCCTCGGACAGGCCGCTCGACGGCACCACGCGCACCGACTGGATCTTGCCGCTGCCGAGGTCCTTGGCCGAGACGCTGACCATGCCGTTGGCGTCGAGATCGAACGCGACCTGAATCTGCGGCACGCCGCGCGGCGCCGGCGGAATGCCGAGCAGCTGGAAGCGCGCCAGCGACTTGTTGTCGTCGGCCATCTCGCGCTCGCCCTGAAGGACGTGCACCTCGACGAAATCCTGATTGTCGCGCGCGGTCGAAAAAATCTCCTGCTTGCGCGTCGGGATGGTCGTGTTGCGCGGGATGAGCTTGGTGAACACGCCGCCCGCGGTCTGGACGCCGAGCGACAGCGGCGTCACGTCGAGGAGCAGCACCTCTTTGACCGCGCCCTTGATGATGCCCGCCTGCAGCGCCGCGCCCACCGCCACGACCTCGTCGGGGTCGACCCGCTTCGAAGGGCGCCGGCCGAACAGCTCCTCGACCACCTCTTGCACGCGCGGCATGCGCGTCTGGCCGCCGACCAGAATGACCTGGTCGATCTCCTGCACCGTCAGCTTGGCGTCGGCCAGCGCGCGCCGACATGGCTCGACCGTTTTTTGCACCAGCTCCTCGACCAGGCTCTCCATCTTGGTGCGGCTCAGCGTCGCCGCCAGGTGCTTGGGCTGGCCGCCGCTCTGCGCGATAAAGGGCAAATTGATGTCCGTGGTCAGCGCGCTCGAGAGCTCGTGCTTGGCCCGCTCGGCGGCCTCTTTGAGGCGCTGCAGCGCCATTCGATCGGTGCGCAAGTCGATGCCGTGCTCGGCCAAGAACGTCTCGGCCAGCCAGTCGATGATGCGACGATCGAAATCCTCGCCGCCGAGATAGGTGTCGCCGTTGGTGGCGCGCACCTCGAAAATGCCGCTGCGCAGCTCCAGGATCGAAATGTCGAAGGTGCCGCCACCGAGGTCGTAGACCGCGAGCCGCTCGACGCTGCCGAGCGTCTTGCCGCCGTCCTCGGCCAGACGTTCGGCGCCGTACGCCAGCGCCGCTGCCGTCGGCTCGTTGATGATGCGCAACACCTCGAGGCCGGCGACCTTGGCCGCGTCCTTGGTGGCATGGCGCTGCGCTTCGTCGAAATAGGCCGGCACGGTGATCACCGCCTCGAGCACCTCATCGGAGAGGTACTCCTCGGCGACCTGCTTCATGCGCGCCAGGATCATCGCCGAGATCTCCGACGGCGAGTAGTCGTGACCCAAGACCCGGACGCGAGCGTCGCCGTTTTCGGCCGCGACGATCTCGTTGGCGCTCACGCTCAGGTGCGGCTGTACCTCTGGATCTGCCTTTTTACGGCCTATAAGTCTTTTTATTGCATAAATTGTATTTTGTGGATTGGTTAATCCTTGGCGCTTGGCCATCTGCCCGACCATCCGCTCGCCGGTCGCGGCGAAGGCGACGATCGACGGCGTCGTGCGGCTGCCCTCGGCGTTGGGCACGACGATGGCCTTCGAGCCGTCGAGATACGCGACGCAAGAGTTGGTCGTACCGAGATCGATGCCGACGACCTTTGCCATGCGCGCCCGGTGGCCTGGCTACGCCTGCGGGGCGGTCGGGGCCTTGGCCACGCCGACCATCGCCGCGCGCAAGAGCTTGCCACCGGACTGGTAGCCCGAGGCGAACTCGGTGGCCACGGTGCCGGGCGGATGCTCGCTGGTTTCGACCTGCTGGATGGCCTCGTGCATGTTCGGATCGAACGGCTGGCCGACGGCGGAAAAGCGCGTCACGCCGAACTTCTCGAGGGTCGAGAGCATCTGCTTGACCACCATGCTCACCCCGACCGAGAGCGGGTCGTCGGCGGCGGCATGCTGCAGCGCGCGCTCGAGATTGTCGAGCACCGGCAAAAGCTCGCGCAAGATGGTCTCGCGGCTGCGTAGCCCGGCGTCGTCGACCTCTTTTTTGACCCGTTTTTTCCAGTTTTCAAAGTCGGCCGCGGTGCGTAGGAGGCGGTCGTGCAGCTCGACGTTGGCGCGCTTGAGGTCGGCCACTTCCGTCGCCGGATCCGGCGGCGCCGGTGGTGAAGCTGCCGTTGGGTCCTCGGCAGGCTCGCCTGACGAGGTGTGCCCTTCGGTCGAAGCTCCGTTGCCGTTCTGCGATTCGTCGCTGGTCGAAGACATGCCGTCCTTATATCACTCGGTTGACGTGCTACCGCTTTGCAATAACGCCGCTGACCAACTGCGCCGTAAAATCGACCAGGTTGATGATGCGCGAATAGTTCATGCGCGTCGGGCCTATCACGCCCAGCGTTCCGAGCGGCCGCATCTCCGAGTGGCCCGCTCCGTCGGGAGTGCCGGGCGAGCCGTACGCCGTGGCCACGACGGTAAAGTCTTTGAGCTCCTCGATCTGCGTCTCGGCGCCGATGAAGACGCGGATGCCCGGCGCCATCGACGTGGTTTCGAGCAGCTCGGCCAGATGGCGCTTCTCTTCGAGCTCGCGGAACAGGGCCTTCATCTTTTGCAGCGCGTCGGGATCGTCACTGATGCTTTCGAGCAGGTGCGCCTGCCCTTCGATGATCACCTCGGCGCGGCTGTTTCCCTCGGGGAGCGCCTGCTTGGACAGCTCGAGCGCGCGCCGCTCGAGCGCGTGATATTCGCTCCGCTCGTTGGCCAGCTCACGCTGCACGTGCTCGACCACGCCGTCGAGCGTGCGTCCGCCCAGCACCTGGGTGAGGTAGTTGTTCATCCGCTCGAGCTCGTCGGGCGAAATAGGCTCCGCGGTCGCGACGATCTTGTTCTGCACCTGTCCCGAGCGGGTCACCAGCACGGCCAGGTATTGCAGCTCGCGCAAGCGCACGAACTCGACATGCTCGAGCACGTCGGCGTCCGGGCGCGGCGTGATCAAGACGACGGTGTGCGTCGACAGCTCGGACAGGACGCGGGAGGCATCGCGCAGTGCGGTGTCGAAGTCGGCGGTCTGCAGCGCGTACCGCGACTCCAGATCTTCGCGCTCTTTATGCGAAAGGCTCCGTACCTTGAGCAGCGAATCGACGAAGAAGCGCAGACCGAGGTCAGTGGGAACGCGCCCCGCCGAGGTGTGCGGTTGCTTGAGGAGGCCGGCCTCCTCAAGATCGCTCATGACGTTACGCACCGTCGCCGGCGACAGATCGATGCCGTGCCGGCGCGTCACGGTGCGCGAGCCGACCGCGTCACCAGTCGCCAAATACTCATGCACCACCGCATGGAGAATCTTCCGTGCGCGATGGTTCAGGTCGGACATGCAGCTTCCAGTGCCATTGGATCTTTCAGTATGGCGCGCAAGCGGGCTGCTGTCACGACTCGGACCGTTTGGCCTTCAAATGGCCAAAAATCGGCTGCCCACGTCGTCGGCGAAACGGAGGCCGCGGGCGGTCAGGCGGAGCGCGCTCGGCTCCACGACGAGCAAGCCTTCGTCGACCAGGCGGGCGATCTCCGCCGCGTGCTTGGCTGCGGGGTCCGCGCCGTAGAGCTGCGCATGCCGGACTCGGTCGACACCGGCGGTGCGACGTAGACCGAGCCACAGCGCCTCGCCTTCGAGCTCGGCCGCGGTCCGACGCTCGTACAGCTGCAGCAACGGATCGTCTGATATCGACGGCGGTGCCGTCTTGCTCTCGGCCAGCACCGCCAGATAGCGATCGACGGAGCGGAGCGTTCCGAAGCGCTCCCCCGCCCCGGCGGGCAGGCGGCGAAACGAGTGCGCCGAGCAGCCGAGGCCGAGGTACTCGGCGCCGGTCCAGTACAGCGTGTTGTGGCGCGCCTCGTGGCCTGGCTTGGCGTAGCTCGACACTTCGTAGTGCGCAAAGCCGGCGGCGACGAGCCGCTCCTCGACCAGATCGAACATCTCGGCCGCGACGCTGCCGTCGGGAATCGACAAGAGACCATTTTGCTGCATTGCAGCAAACGCGGTGCGCGGCTCGACGGTCAACGTGTATGCCGACAGGTGTGTGGTTTCGAGGGCGAGCAGCTGATCGAGATCGGTTTTGAGCTCGGCGATGCCCTGGTTGGGCAGCGCGAACATCAGGTCCACCGAGATGCGCGACATTCCGGCGCCGCGTGCAGCAGCCACGGCGCGGCGCGTGTCGTCGCCGCTATGATGGCGGCCCAACGCGTGCAGATGACGAGCCGAGAACGACTGCGCGCCCAGCGAAAGCCGATTGACTCCGCCGGCCACCAGCTGCGCGACCTCGTCAGCCACGAGGTCTTCGGGATTGGCCTCGACGGTCACCTCCAGCGGCGCGCTGCCGAACGCGCCGCGGATCGCCGCGAGCACCGCCGTCAAGCAGTCGGCGCGCCACAGGCCGGGCGTGCCACCGCCGAAATAGATCGACGTCAGCCGCCGGCCGACGAACTGCGCTGTGCGGCGTTCGAGCTCGAGCAAAACGGCATCGCGATAACGCTCGTGCGGAATCCGGGCGCGCGCGTGGACGGCGAAATCGCAGTACGGACAGCGGTGCCGGCAGTAGGGAAAATGGACGTAGACTCCGAAGCCTCCCGCGGCGTCCGCAGCCATGGCGGGCAAGGGCGAGGGCGTCACTCCGCCTGCAGCAAGATCGGAAACTCCGTCTCGTACTCGGCGTCGCCCGCCGGAAAGCGCCAATGCTTGATGGTCTGCACCAGACACAGACCGATTTCCGACGCTGCGTACGTCGGGTCGGGGACGGTCACGCGCAAGACGCTGCCCGAAATGCCAATCGCGACGTGG
>JBBQIO010000109.1:0-8973 GCA_038325015.1 Polyangia bacterium | reverse complement strand
ACACCTTCAGCATCGGCGGCAAGTAAGCTTCCGCGCCTCGTTAGGCGCGATGAGGCCGATTGAGGCGCGATCAGATTCGCCCGCGCTCGGCGCTGCGTCTCGCGCTCTCCGAGAGAATTTTGACGCCGGTGAGCATCGCCGCAAAGCGCGCGTCCGTGGTCAGCCCCTCTTTCCAGCGCACGTAGATCTGCTGTGCAACGCCCGCCGTTTTGTAGAGCGCGAAGCAATAGTAAAACAGCAGGTCCGGCGGCGAAAACTTTCGCGCCGCGGCGTAGCGCTCGACCAGCTCCTGGCGGGTCAAGCTGCCGGGCAACGTGGTGGCGCAAAAGCGAATCGCCAGGAGCCCATCGGGATCGTCGGCCTGCACCCAATACGCCAGCGTCGTGCCCAGATCCATCAGCGGATCACCGATCGTCGACATCTCCCAGTCGAGCACCCCGACGATCGACGTCAGCGACGGGTCGAGCACCACGTTGTCATATTTGTAGTCGTTGTGGATGAGGCACGCGCCGACCTCTTTGGGCTTGCGCTCGTCGAGCCACGCGGCGAGCCAATCCATGTCGGGAATGTCGTCGGTCTTGGCGGCGCGGTAGCGTTCGGTCCAGCCCTGCACCTGGCGCGCGATGTAGCCCTCTGGATGGCCCAGATCGCTCAAGCCAAGCGCCGCCCAGTCGAGCGTGTGCAGCTGCGCTAGACCGTCGATAAACAGTTCGCCCAGCGCACGCACCCGATGGGGCGCGTCGGCTGCATCAGGCCCGGCCACGAGCTCGGCCGGTGGATCGAGCCGCACCACAACCCCGGCGAGCCGCTCCATGATGTAGAACGGCGCGCCGAGCACCGCAGGGTCGTCGCAGTAGCCGAGCGGTCGCGGCGCCGGATAGTGGCCGGCGATGCGCGACAAGATGCGCTGCTCCCGTCCCATGTCGTGGGCCGACTTGACCTTGGTGCCAAACGGCGGACGGCGCAGCACGAGCTCGTCCGAGCCGATGCGCACGAGATAGGTCAGGTTCGAGTGGCCGCGCGGAAACTGCTCGACGCGGATCTCCTCGGGCGCGACGTTCTTGCCCAGTGCCGTCGACAACCACGGTGCAAGCCGCACCACGTCGAGCTCCTCGCCGGCGCGCACCGGGCGCGTTGCGTCGAGCGCAGTCATCGCTTCATCGACTCTCCGGTGCGCGACAGGATGCGCCGCGCCACCAGCATCTTGTGCACCTCGTCGGGTCCGTCGTAGATGCGCGCGCCGCGTTCGTGGCGGAAAAAATAGGCCAGCGGCGTGTCGTCCAAAAGGCCGAGCGCGCCATGGGTTTGGATCGCGCGATCCAGCACCTTGCCGAGCACGTCGGCGACGTAGAACTTGATGCACGAGATCTCTTCGCGCGCCTCGCCGGCGCCGACTTTTTCGATCTTCCAGGCGCAGTGCAAGACCAAGAGGCGCGCGGCGTCGATCTCGGCGCGGCTCTCGGCGATCCAGGCCTGGATGATCTGTTTGTGGCCGAGCGGCTCGCCCGGTTTGAGCTCGCGGCTGAGCGCCCGCTCGCACATCAGCGAAAAGGCGCGCGCGCAGATGCCGAGCCAGCGCATGCAGTGGTGGATACGCCCCGGCCCGAGGCGCTCCTGGGCGATCACGAAGCCGGCCCCCTCGGTGCCGAGCAGGTTGTCGACCGGGACGCGGCAGTTTTCGTAGCGAATCTCGGCGTGGCTCGGATAGCCGTCGCCGCCGTGCCCCATGACCGGCAAGTTGCGAACGCGGATAAAGCCCGGCGTGTCGGTGGGCACGATGATCTGGCTGGCGCGCAGATGCGGCGGCGCCTCGGGGTTGGTCACCGCCATGACGATCGCGAAGCGCGCGCCGTCGGCCGATGAGGTGAACCATTTGTGACCATTGATGACCAGCTCATCGCCCTCGTGGACCGCGGTCGTGCCGAGCCAGGTCGGGTTCGAGCCGGGATGCTCCGGCTCGGTCATCGAGAAGCAGGAGCGGAAGTCGCCGCGCACCAGCGGCTCGAGCCACGTCGCTTTTTGTGCGTCGGTGCCGAAGCGATGCAGGATCTCCATGTTGCCGGCGTCGGGCGCCTGGCAGTTGAAGACAAAGTGGCCGATCGGCGACTGGCCCAAGATCTCGGAGAACCACGCGTGCTCGACGAGCGACAAGCCCATGCCGCCGAGTTCGGTGGGCATCTGCGGGGTCCACCAGCCGCGCCGCTTGACCTCGGCGCGTTGCGCTTCGAGTGCCGGCAGACTCGCTGAAAAGGGCTGGCCAACGAACGCTGCTTCGAGCGGGAACAGAGACCGGCGAACGAAGTCGTCGACCTCGGGCAAAAGCGCGGCAACACGGGGCGGCGGCGAAAAATCCATGCGCCGACTTTACCTGCTTTGCGGCGCCCCGGAACAACACGCACAACACTGCGCCAGCGCCCGCTCGGCAGCACGCCGCACGTTCGGCAGGCGGAGTTGGGACAGGCGAGTCAGGATTTGCGCCGCGTCTGCGCGATCCGCCGATGCGCCGGCCCCGACTGCGCTTGCACCGAGCGCCGTCGTGCACAGCGCGAGGGCGACGGCGTTCGCCTCGCCAGCGTCGTCCCCGGTCGGGTCGTCGACGCGTCTCAAATCGTCGGCCATGAGCTCCTCGATGCCGGTCTCGAGCGCGCGCAGCCAGCGGTGCCGCGCGGCAGGATCGGCCGGGACACGCGCCGCACCACGACGGGCCGCTTCGCTGCGTACGCGCGGCGAAGCATCGGGGTCGGCGACCAGCTGCGCCAGATGATCGAGTGACACACCACAGTGGTCAGCGGCCGCGACCAGCTCGATGCGCAGCGCCGGCGGATCGCGCCAGCGCGTCAGCTCCGACCACAGCGCCGAGGTGCCGGTGGGTGTGCAGTGGCGGCTCAGTGCCGTGGCCGCAGCGGCGCGCACCAGCGGCCAGCGATCGTCGAGGGCGGAGATGCGTAGGGCATCGGCCGCGGGCGACTCTTCGTCGAGCGCCAGGAGCGCATCGTGGCGCACGCCCGGATCGGGGTCGACGGCCGCGTGTGCGACGAGCGGCGTGCGAGTCGCCGTGGGTAGTCCGGCCAGGGCGACGATGGCGGCGCGTCGCAGCACCGGCTCGGCATCGGCCAGCGCGCTTCGAATCACGGCCTGGTCAGCCGCCCGACCGGCGAGCGCGACGAGCGCGAGCTTGGCCTCCCACGACGCATCGGGGCGCGCGAACAGCCGCTCGATGGCAGGCGTCACGGCGGCGGGATCATTCGCCGCCGCGACCCGCGCCAGATCCGCCAGCCGGGACCAGTCGTCGCCAACCGCCATCGTCAGCGCACGCGCGGCTTCAGAGCGGCCCTCTGGATTGGCCGCCAGCGCATCGCGAATCGCGGCGCGCAGAGCGGGCGTCCCCTGTCCGGCGACCTGGACCAGCGCGTCACGCGCACCGAGCCGACCCAGGAGCTGCGCCGCCCGCGCCCGCACCGACGGCAGCGCGACCGGATCTTCGAGCAGCGCGACAAGCGGCTCAAGGGCGTCTGATCGGGTAGCGAGCGCTTTTGCCGCGGCCTCCTCGGCTGGGACGTGCGGATTGGACAATGCCGCCACCAAGGCCGGCGTGGCGGGGGAGGGGAGCTTGCCCAGAAGCTCGACCAGAGCGCGCGCACTGCCGTCGCTGGTGGCGCGAGGCAGCGCGTGGGCCAGCTCGCTCAGCGCTGCGAGCCCCAGCGCCTCAATCTGCGCCGCATCTTGGACGCTGCCGAGCGCGCCAGTGCGCACCCGTTCGACCACCGCTTTAGGGTCTTCGGGAACGGTCTCGATTCGAATCTCTCCGACGGCCCAGCCTGGGCTCATGCCGTCGAACAGCAGCGCCACGCAGTGCGCCGGCGGCAATGCGGGCAGCGAAAAGTGCGCGCGTCGCGTCACCAGGGCGGCGCGAAAAATCGCGCCGTCGACTTCCAGCGCCAGGGTCAAAGGGCGGGTCAGACCATCGATCTCGACCGCGGTCACTGGCGTTGCTGTGCTCGCATGGGCCACTACCCAAGCGCGCCTTTGGCCCGGGCGCCAGGCCGTATGGCGATCTCCGTCCTCTAGCTCGACCGGCGCCGCCAACCGGTCGGCGCGCTCCTCGGCATCGACCGACGCCGAGCTGCCATCAAAGCGAAATGGCGCGGCGGCGGTCGGCCATGGCGACGACGATGGCCGAACGAGGTCGGCCACAAGCTCACGCCCGTCCGGCAGGGGCGGATCTGCGGCGACGAATCCGCCCGCCGAAAAATCCCACTTCCGCACGTACAGCCGGCTCTCCGCATCGCAACGCGCAACCGATCGCGCGGTCTGCCACTGCACAATGCCGCTGCCATCCACGCGCAAAAAAACCGCCCGCTCACCGTCGTCACTGGGGCCGGTCGTCAGGGCCAAAAGCGGGCTCGCGATTCCCGCCCGGCCCAGTACGAGCTCGAAGCGCTGCGCCGGTCGTGCACCCGGCCCATCGAGGTGCACGAGCCCGCCATCGGCGTCGACCACCTCGACTGCAGCCTCGGCGCGCGCGCCCCCCACCAGGAGCGCCAAAGCAGTGAGCATGCGGAGCACAGGCTTTTCTTGTCACGTCCGGACCGCGATTGTCCACGCCTGTGACCGGCCCCATGGCATCGACGCAATGCTTCGAGTAAAAGGGCGCGTGCTCGCCACCGACTTCCACTTCTCGCTGCCGCCGACGCAGATTGCGCAGACTCCGGCCGCCGAACGCGACCAGGCGCGCCTTTTGGTCGTCGATGCGGTCGGAGCCGCGCGCCATCGCCGCGTCGTCGATCTGCCCGACCTGCTGCCGGCCAATGCGCTGCTGGTGGTCAACGACACGCGCGTTCTGCCGGCGCGGCTGTACGGCAGTAAGCCGTCGGGCGGACGATTCGAGCTGCTGCTCGTCGAGCCCATGGCCCAAGCGGCGGCCGACGGCCGTGCGCACTGGCTGTGTATGGGGCGCTCGAGCAAGCCGTTTCGCGCCGGACCGCTGCTGCTCGACGGAATCGACGCCCCCAGCGCCGAGCTCATCATCGACACCCCTGGCGAGGCTAGCGACGCTCCCGACCGGCTCTTGCACATCGCGTTCGCGGTGCCACCCGAGGCGCTGCCCGCGGTGCTCGATCGCATCGGACAGATGCCACTTCCGCCGTACATCGAAAAGGAGCGCGGCAGGGCAGACCACCGCGCGCTCGATCGCGAGCGCTATCAGACCGTTTACGCCAGCCATCCCGGCGCCGTGGCCGCGCCGACGGCGGGGCTGCATTTTACGCCGCGCCTGTTGGCCGCTTTAGAGGTGCGAGGCATCGAGCGTTGCGCAGTCACACTGCACGTCGGTCCGGGCACCTTTTCGCCGTTGCGTACCAACGACGTCGACGCCGTGACCGAGCTCCACACCGAGCGCTACGACGTTCCCACCGCCACCGCCCAGGCCTTCGCCCGCGCCAAACAGGCCGAGCGTCCCGTGTTCGCCGTCGGCACCACGGTCGCCCGAACGCTCGAAGCGGCGATCTGCGCCGATGGCACGCTGAAAACCGGCCCGGGCTCAACCGGCCTGTTTATCAAACCGGGCTTTGCCTTCCAGGCCATCGACGGCCTGTTGACCAACTTTCACCTGCCGCGCTCGACCCTGCTCATGCTGGTGTGCGCGCTGGCCGGCCAAACGCGCGTGCTCGACGCCTATGCCGAGGCCGTCGCCGCTGGCTACCGCTTCTACAGTTACGGAGACGCCATGCTCCTGACCAGGTCCACGTGACCGCGCTGTCGTTCACGCTGGCGGCGACCGATGGCCGCGCCCGCGCCGGCACCATGCGCCTCGCCCACGGCGATGTCCCGACGCCGATCTTCATGCCGGTGGGCACCTACGGCACGGTCAAGGCGATGACGCCCGACGAGCTCGACCTCCTCGGCGCGCGCATCATTTTGGGCAACACGTTTCATCTGTGGCTGCGCCCCGGCCCGGACATCGTGGCGGCGCACGGCGGCCTGCACAAAATGATGGCCTGGCCGCGCCCGATCTTGACCGACTCGGGGGGCTTTCAGGTCTTTTCGCTGTCGTCGATCTCGAAGATCACCGAGGACGGTGTCACCTTCCGCGCGCCCACCGACGGGTCACAGCACCATTTGACGCCCGAGGTGGCGATGGCCATCCAGG
Source organism: Polyangia bacterium (assembly GCA_038325015.1). Lineage (GTDB taxonomy): Bacteria > Myxococcota_A > Polyangia > Palsa-1104 > Palsa-1104 > JBBQIO01. The sequence continues at coordinate 2,825 of JBBQIO010000109.1, read as the reverse complement.
CCCAGCTCGGCTCGGACATCGCGATGGCCTTCGATCATCTCGCCCCCGGCGATGCGCCGCGCCCGTTGGTCGAAGAGGCCATGGCCCGCACCACGCGCTGGGCCGCCCGCTGCATTGCCGCGCCGCGCGCCGACACGCAGGCCCGCTTCGGCATCGTGCAGGGCGGCGTGCATGTCGATTTGCGCCGCCGCCATATCGGCGAGATCTGCGCTCTGCCCTTCGACGGCTTTGCGCTCGGCGGTCTGTCGGTCGGCGAGCCGATTCCGGTGATGTATGAGGTGCTCGACGCGGTGGCGCACGAGCTGCCGGCCGACCGACCGCGCTATCTCATGGGGGTGGGCACACCGCTCGATTTGGTCGCCGGCATCGAAGCCGGCATCGACATGTTCGACTGCGTGATGCCGACCAGGAACGCACGCAACGGCATGCTCTTTACCTCGCAGGGCAAAGTGGTGATTCGCCACGCTCGCCACCGCACCGATACCGGTCCGCTCGACCCGGCGTGCGCCTGCGACTGCTGTCAGAAGTATTCGCGTGCCTATTTGCGCCACCTTCATCAGTGTGGAGAAATCCTGTTTTCTCGACTAGCTACACTGCATAATCTAACCTATTACTTGAACTTGGTGACACGCGCGCGGGAGGCCATTTTGGCGGCCCGCTTCGCCGCGTTCGCCGCCGAAGAGCGGGAGCGCTGGCGTACCATTCCTTGACGGTCTGTCGACCGTCTGCTACATCGCCTGCCACTTCTCACAACCGAGAAAAGAGCAAACGATGCACTCATTACTGGCACTTCTCGATGCGGCCCCGGCCGGCGGCGCAAGCGGCCTCCTCAGTGCAGGCGGCGGTATGCTCGTCCCCACGCTGCTCGTGGTCGGCGTCTTTTATTTCATGCTGATCCGGCCGCAGCAGAAGAAGCAAAAAGATCTCGAGTCCTGGTTAAAGGCCCTCAAGAAGGGCGACGAGGTCGTCACCTCGGGCGGACTCATCGGCAAGATCTCCGGCCTGACCGATCAGATCGCCACCCTGGAGCTGCAGGAAAAGGTGCGGGTGCGCGTCCTGCGCTCGCAGATCTCCGGCGCGGCGCCCGGCGTCACGAGCAGCGCGACGGCGTCGGCCGACTCGGTCAAAGCGAACTGAACTTTTTGTCCCTCCGCAACCGTTTCGAACCTTAGACCCCAAAGAGGATATCGCCCATGGACCGCTCCTGGGTCACTCGCGTCGTCACCTACGCGCTCCTGACCGTCGCTGCGTTTGTCGCGTTGACGCCGACGGTGGCCACCTGGCTGGGTAAAGACGAGCGCCTGCCGGCGTTCGTCAAAAAGCACCTGCAGCAAAAGATCGAGCTCGGCCTCGACCTTCAGGGCGGCTTGCACCTGGTCTACGAAGTCCAGGTCGACAAGGCGGTCTCGGACAAGGCCGACCGTCTGTCGAGCGAGCTCGAAGAGAAGCTGCACAAGGACAAGAAGGTCAAAGACGTCCATATCGACCGGGTCAACACCGACGAGATGGTCATCAACTTCAAGAATCCGGAGGACGTCAAGAAGGTCGATCGTGACTTTCTCAAGGACGACAAGAAGTACCTCTACGAGGATTCGCGCGACGCGCAAAAGGGCACGGTCACGCTCAAGATCGACCGCGACTACGTCGAGGAGCTGCGCGACTACGCGGTGCGCCAGGGCGTCGAGACGATCCGCAATCGCGTCGACAAGCTGGCGGTTTCGGAGCCGACCATCATCCGCAAGGTCAATGACATCGTGGTCGAGCTGCCCGGTCTCCGCCCGGAGGACTTCGAGCGGGTCAAGAACCTGATCGGCCGGACCGCGCAGCTGGAATTCAAGATGGACGACGACGGCTCGGACTTCATGAAGAAGATCGCCGCCGTCGCGGTGCAGAAGAAGAGCGAGTTTCCCGGCATCGAGATCGGCACCGACCCGTGGCAAGAGAAGGACTCCGGCCAGCCGCACTCGGACACCTATTTGCGCGACAAAAATCGCAGCGAACTCGAGCGCTTCTTCGGCTCGCTCACCGGCGACGACGCGGTTCCCGGCGACCACGAGATCGGCTTCGAGCAGGTGCAGGCGCGCGATGAAGAGAACGCCGCCGCGTCGGACAAAGAGCGCCTCTGGCGCACCTATTACTTACATCGCCGCGCCGAGCTGACCGGCGAATACATCACCGATGCCGAGGTCAACTGGGACCCGCAGACCGGTCGCCCCGAGGTCTCGGTGACCTTCGATCGCGAAGGCGCCAACCTGTTCGAAAAGGCCTCGGGCAGCAACATCGGCCGCAAGATGGCCATCATTCTCGACGAGAAGATCACCTCGGCGCCAGTCATCGAGTCGCGCATCGGCGGCGGCAAGGCGCGGATTTCGATGGGCGGCTTTTCCGACCCGTTCGCGATTCAGCAGGAGGCCAAGGACCTGGTCGCCGTGCTCCGCACCGGCGCGCTGCCGGCGCCGCTCAAGAAGACGTTCGAGACCCAGGTCGGCCCGACGCTCGGCCGTGACGCCGTCGACAAGGCCAAGTTCTCGATGATGATCGGCTCGCTCGCCGTCATCCTCTTCATGCTCATCTACTATCGGATTTCCGGCTTCATCGCGAACATCGCGATGATTCTCAACATCTTGTATCAGCTCGCGATTCTGGCGATGCTCGGCGCTACGTTGACGCTCCCGGGGATCGCCGGTGTCGTCTTGACGGTCGGTATGGCCGTGGACGCCAACATCATCATCTACGAACGCATTCGAGAAGAGCTGCGCGCGGGCAAATCGGCCCGCGGCGCAGTGGAGGCGGGCTTCGGCCGCGCCTTCTGGACCGTCTTCGAC
>JBBQIO010000108.1:0-8976 GCA_038325015.1 Polyangia bacterium | reverse complement strand
ACGGCGTGCTCGACATCTCGCGTATGGAGTCGGGCGATATGCGCTTTGATCGCCAGCCGTTCGCACTCGACGAGGTGGTGTCGGTCGCGCTGTCGACGGTGGCGCCGCTGGCGCGCAAAAAGCGGCTGCAGCTGTCGTGCGATCTGCCCGACGATCTGCCGCAGCTGTTTGGCGATCGCGACAAGATGCGGCAAATTCTGCTGAACCTTTTGGGCAATGCCATCAAGTTCACGCCCGAAGCTGGGCGCATTCAGCTGGCAGCGCAGATCGCGCCGCTCTTGCGCGGCACGGACCTGCCGCTGGGCGCTCGCATCATGGTGCGCGACTCGGGAATCGGCGTCGCGCCAGAGCATCACGGGCGCCTGTTCGATCCGTTCTATCAAGTGGACAATTCGTCGACGCGCGAATATGGCGGCACCGGGCTGGGGCTGTCGATTGTGCGCCGCTTCGTCGAAGGGCAGGGGGGGCAGGTTTGGTTGGAGAGCCAGGAGGGAAAGGGCGCAGCTTTCTTCGTCACGTTGCCGCTCGTTTCCGAACCCTGACTCGACACGTTGCCGTGACGCGATAGCCCAGCCATGGATCCCTTTTTAGTCGAGCGATTCGCGTCGATCTTGCTGCTGCTTTTGGTGTCCGGTTTTTTTGCCGGCGCCGAAACCTCGCTCTTCTCGCTGTCTCGCGCAGCGCGCGACGCGATGGCTTCGCGCACCGACGCGTCTTCCAAGCGCGTGCTGGCGCTGCTCGCCGAGCCGCGCCGTTTGATCGTCACGCTGATCGTCTTCAACGAGCTGGTCAACATCGGCGCCTCGTCCGTGGCGGCGACGGTGGTGGGCAACGCGCTGCCCCGACTCGGGCCGATAGCACAGACCGTCGTCGCGACTTTGGGCTTCTTGCCGCTCCTCTTGATCATCGGCGAGCTGGTGCCCAAGTCGGTGGCCATCCGCATGGGCGAGCGCTGGGCCAAGGTGGTGGCGCGGCCGGTGGCGCTGTTTGCGTTCGTCGTGACTCCAGTGCGCTGGGTTTTGGGCGCGGTCGCGTGGCTGCTGGTAGCGCTCGTCGGTGGTCGGCGGCCGAGTGGCACGACCGGCTTGCGTGAGGAGGAGTTTCGCTCGCTCGTCGATGTCGGCTCCGAGACCGGCGAGCTGCAGGTGGCCGAGCGGCGCTTGATTCACAACGTGTTCGAGTTCGGCGACACCACCGTCGGGCGCATCATGACGCCCGCGGAGCGCGTCTTCGCGCTGCCCTACGAGATGCCGCTGCCCAAGCTGGTCGAAGCGGTGGCCAAAGAGCGCTACTCGCGCGTGCCGATCTTCAAGTCGGCGGGCCGCACCGGCTTGCGCGTGGCGCCGCCACGACCGGGAAAAAAGCGTGCACCGGGCGCGGCTCCGGCCACCGAGGCGCGACCCGACGGCGCGCGTGAAGTGCTCGGCATCGTGCTGGCCAAAGATCTTGTCGGCTACGCTTCGGGTGCGCTCGAAGGTCACACCTTGGCGGAGCTCCTACATCCGCCGCTGTTCGTCGCGCGCACGACCAAGGCCGACGCGCTGTTTCGCGAGTTCCAGCGCAAAAAGACCCATCTGGCCCTGGTGGTCGACGAGTACGGCCGCCTGGCTGGGCTGGTCACGATGGAGGATCTGCTCGAAGAGCTGTTCGGCGAAATCGCCGACGAAAAAGAGGGGCGCACGTGACGCACGCGCTCATTGTGTCGGCCGTCTGTCTGCTGCTGCAGGCGTTTTTCGCCGGCTCTGAGATCGCGCTCATCGGCTGCGATCGGATTGCGATTCGGCAAGGTGCGCAGCAGGGACACAGGACGGCGCGCCTCCTCGACGGGCTGCTCTCGGCGAGTCAGCGATTTTTGGCGACCACGCTGGTCGGGACGCAGTTGTCGGTGGTGGTCTCGACCGTGAACATGACGGTTGCACTGCGCAAGGCGGCTCCGGCACACGTCGAGCTTCTGCTGCTGGCGTGCCTGCTTCCGGCCACCGTGGTGCTCGGTGAGATTGTTCCCAAGACGCTGGCGCAGCAGCGGGCCGACAGCGCGGCCCGCCTCGTGGTGTATCCGTTGTGGGCGTTCTCGAAGCTGATCTGGCCCCTGGTCTTCGTGTTGACCCGGCTGGTCGGCTGGGTGCTGCGCATCCTCGGCATTCCAGAGCGCAAGCTAGTCACGCGCGAGGAGCTGGAGCTGATGCTGCGCGGGCCCGCAGTCAAGAGCGGACCGGGCGGCGGCGAAATCACCGAGGGGGAGCGCAAGATGATTTCCCGCATCTTCGACTTCACCGACAAGACCATCTACGACGTGATGGTGCCGCTGTCGGACGTGGCGGCGCTCTCCGAAGAGGCCACACTCGATCAGCTGGCGGCCGAGATCGAGGACAAGCAGTACACGCGCTACCCGGTCTATCGCGAGCGGGTCGATCGCATCGTCGGCACGGTCCACGCGTTCGATCTGCTCAAGGCCGGGCGCGCCCAGGTCAAGGTCGGGACGATCGCGCGCGCGCCCTTGTTCGTGCCACAGAATCAGCCGGCCGTGGATCTGCTCGTCGAGCTGCAGCGCGCGCGGCAGGGCATGGCCATCGTCGTCGACGAGTATGGGGGCGCGGTCGGCGTGGCGACCATCGAGGACATCCTCGAAGAGATTGTCGGCGAAATCGACGACGAGCACGACGTGCGCGCGCCGGCGATTCGCAAGGAGGCGGACGGCGTCTGGCGAATCAGCGCGCGCGTCAAGGTGAGCGAGGTCAACCGCGAGCTCAAGCTCGATCTGCCTGAGGGCGACTACGAAAGCATCGGCGGCCTGCTGCTCGAGCGCCTCAAGCACATCCCGCGCGAAGGCGAGTCCGTGCGCGCCGGCAACGTGTTGCTCAAGGTGACCAAGGCGTCCGAGCGCGCTGTCGAAGAGGTGCAGCTGCGCATCGGCCGACGAAAAAGCCCATCGCCAGGGCCGGGGACACTGCCGGGATAGGTTATCGCCCGCGATGGGCTATGCTGCGCCGCCATGACTGACCAGGTGCTGCGCCAGCTTTTGGCCGACGTCGCGTCCGGCGCCGTGGCAGTCGAGGCCGCGGCCGGCGCGCTCAAAGATCTGCCATTCGCCGATCTGGGCTTCGCGCACGTCGATCATCACCGGCGGCTGCGCACCGGCATGCCGGAGGTGATCTACGGCGAATCCAAGAGCGCGTTACAGATCGCCGCCCTTTTGAACGAGATGGCGCGGCACGGCGGCAATCAGCTGGCGACGCGCGTCGATGCCGTCAAGGCGGCTGAGGTGCTGGCGCACATCGACCCGGCTGGAGCCCGCTATGAGCCGCTGGCGCGCGCGCTGGTCGTGGATCGCGAGCCGTTCGTCGATCTGGGTCGCGGCGAGGTGCTGATTGTCGCGGCGGGCACCTCCGACTTGCCGGTGGCCGAAGAGGCGCGGTTGGCGGCCGCGCTGGGCGGCAGCCGGACACGGCAGATCACCGACGTCGGCGTGGCCGGACTACATCGCCTGCTGGCGCATCGTGCGGCGCTGGAGTCCGCCGAGGTGCTCGTGGTCGTGGCCGGAATGGAGGGCGCGTTGCCGTCGGTCGTCGCCGGGCTGGTCGGCCGTCCGGTGATTGCGGTGCCGACCTCGGTGGGGTATGGCGCGAGCTTTGGCGGTGTCGCCGCGCTCCTGGGCATGCTGTCGAGCTGCGCCGCCGGCGTGACCGTTGTGAACATCGACAACGGCTTCGGGGCCGGGTTCGCCGCCGCGCAAATGAATCGCCGTCGACCTGAGCCACAAAGCGGTCGATGAGCGAGCTACGTGAATTACGCGGGCTGACGCTGCATTTTGACTGTTTCGCCGGACTGGCCGGCGACATGGTGCTGGCCGCGCTGCTCGACCTCGGCGTCGATGAGACGGCGGTGCGGCACGAGCTCGCCAAGTTGCCGATCGGCGGCTATCGGCTCGAGCGCAGTCGCGTCCAGCGGGGCGCGCTCATGGGCGCCAAGATTCGCGTCCTGGTCGACGAACATGACCAACACCATGATCACGATCACCACCACGATCACGACCATCCGCACGCGCATCCGCATCGGCACTATCGCGAGATTCGCCAGCTCTTGACCGCGCATCTCGACGGAGACGTGCTCCTGCGCAGCCTCGCGATCTTCGATCGCATCGCCGAGGTCGAGGCGCGCCTGCACGGAACAACGGTCGATGATGTCGCCTTTCACGAGGTTGGGGCGGTCGATTCGATCGTCGACATCGTCGGCACCGCCGCGGCCCTGGCGTGGCTTTCGCCGGTGCGCGTGACCTGCCGTCCGATCCCGCTCGGGGGCGGCTCGGTCGACACTGCGCACGGCCGACTTCCGGTGCCGGCACCGGCGACGCTCGAGCTGCTCAAAGGAATCCCAGTCGAAGCCGGCGGATCGACGGAGCTGACCACGCCCACCGGCGCGGCTATCGTGGCGGCCTCGGCGCACGCGTTCGGCGATCTGCCGCCCAGCTCCGTGGTGGCCATCGGCTGGGGGGCCGGCGATCGCGAGCTCGCGGATCGACCCAATCTCCTGCGGGTCGTGCTCAGCCAAGAGCCGGCCGGCAAACCTGCGGCCGGGCTTCTTCACGACGAAGTCGTCATGATCGAAGCCAACCTCGACGACATGAATCCCGAGTGGTGCGCGCCGCTCGCTGAACGGCTGTTTGCCGCCGGAGCGCTCGATGTCTGGTTCACACCTATCGTGATGAAAAAGGGCCGTCCCGCTCTCGCTCTTTCGGTGATCGCGCCGGCAACCGTCAGCGCTCGTGAAGCCGTCTGTGCAGCTGTGCTGCGCGACTCTACGACCCTCGGGGTGCGCGTTCGCGTCGAGCGCCGCACGCTCTTACCGCGCCGGATCGAGATGGTGGATACGTCGTTCGGAGCCATTCGCGTCAAGGTCGCCAGCGAATCGGCAGAGCCCGAGGCGAGGCTGTGGAACGTGGCGCCCGAGCACGACGACTGCGTGCGCGCCGCCGCGCTCCACGATGTGCCGGTCAAGCGCGTGCATCAGGCCGCGCTGGTCGCGTTCTGGTCACGTCCCGTCGGAAAAGAGCGGCTGTGATATGCTTGCACCGTGCGCAGGCTCATCGTTCTCCTCGGTGGTGACGAGCCGACGCGAGCACCGCTCGTAGCCGAGCTGAGCGGCGCCGGATTCATCGCGCTCTGTCGTGACCAGATCAGTGAGCTGCCCACCGATGCCGCCCTCGTCCTGGTGGTGGGCGCCGCGCCCGGGTCGCGTCGTGATGGTCCCGGTGGTCTGCTCGATCTGATTGCCGCCGCGCGCAAGGTCCTGCAGAGCGCGGTGATCATCGCCTGCATTCCGCGTGACGGCGGCGTCAGCACGGAGGACGGAATCAAGGGCTCCATCCAGTCGGGCGCCGACGACATCCTGATCTGTCCGGCGACCCCCGGAACCTGCGCCGCCCGTCTCAATGCCTCGGCACGCCTGGCCGAGGCACGGGAATCCATCGAACGGATGGACCGCTATGGCGGCGCGCTAGGCTTCATCGCGCGCGGCCTCGAAGAGCCCTCCGGCTTTGGCGGCGCCGACGGTCTTCCCGAAATCTTGGCCCAGGTGAGCGAGGCCATCGGCTGGTCACGCGGTGCACTCTTGGTGAACAGCGACCACGCTGACGAGATCATCTTAGTCGCCGCCTCCGATGCGCGCGACCTGGTCCGCGCCACACTCAGTCTCGAACGGTACCCCGAGGTCCGGGCCTGCCTCGCGTCGCGACAACCGGTCTTCGTCGACGACACGCGCACCTCGACGCTCCTTGGTCTGCACGCCGAGACGGCTGCCATGCACGGCGGCCTCGCGCTCCTGGCGGTGCCTGTCGTCGCCGAGCGTGACGTCGTTGGAGTCATGCTGCTCAGGTCGGTCACTGCACATCCGTCATTCGACGGGCAGGCCCTGCGCTTCGCGCAGCTCGCTGGCGTGCTGCTCGGCCTGGTGCTCAAGTCAGACGGCGTCCTCGACGGTCTCCGCGACCAGACGCGCCGCTACACGTTGCAAGACTTTGCACTCGAACGTCGCAGCCGCGCCCTCGAGCAGTATCGCGACTTCTTCGAAAGCGCCTCGGACGGAATGGTCGTGGTCGACCTTTCGGGTGCGGTGCTGTACCTCAACCGCGCCGCAGAGCAGCTCTCAGGCTATGCGCGCGAGGGGTTGATTGGGCGCGCGCTGGTCGAGGTCGTCGCCGCCGAGCAGCGCGAGTTTCTGCTGCAGCAGATCCGGCAGACGACGGAGGGCGTCGATCTCGAGGTCTTCGACATCCAGCTTATCACCACGTCGCGCGAGCCGATCACCGTCAGCATGTCGCTGTCCGCGGTCCTGTCCGAGCACGGTGCGGCAGTGCTCGCGTTTCGGGACGTGACCGAAGCGCGCTCGCTCGAAGCCGAGCTGCAGAAGACCAAAGACTTCCTCGAGCGCCTGATCGATTCGACGGTCGACGGGATCATCGCCGCCGATCTCGAAGGGCAGGTGATGATCTTCAACCAGGGGGCGGCGCGCCTATACGGCTACGCCCCCGAAGAGGTGATTGGTCGGATCACCGTCTCCCAGCTCTATCCCGAAGGCGTCGCCCGCCAGATCATGTCCGAGCTGCGGGCCGACGATCGAGGTGGCGTCGGCCGTCTCGAACCGTCGCGCCGCGAGATTCTCACCAAGGACAACGAACGGGTGCCGGTCACGCTGGCCGCGTCCATCGTCTACGAAGACGGCCGCGAGGTCGCCTCGGTGGGCATCGTCAGCGACCTGCGCGAGCGCATCAAGATCGAAGAGCGACTGCAGCAGGCGCAGGAAAAGCTCCTGCTCACCGAGAAGCAGGCGCTGATCGCCGAGCTCGCCGGCACGACCGCGCACGAGCTCAATCAGCCGCTGACGTCGGTCATGGGCTATGCCGAGCTGCTGCGACGAAAGCTGCAGCCGGAGGACAACAATTTTCGCGCTATCGACATCATCTTGCGCGAGGCCGAGCGGATGGCCGAGATCGTCCGTAAGATTGGTCGCATCACGCGGTACGAGACCAAGACGTACGTTGGCTCGACGACGATTCTCGATCTCGACAAGAGCATCAACGCGAGCGAGCCGACACCCCCGGTAAACGCCGAGCCCGAAAGCAGCGCCGATGGCTGACGGGCGGCGTCCCAGAGCCAAGGCCGCGCCGCGTCGGCCAACGAGCAAGCTGCACTCGCCCTCACCGCGCGCGGTGATGAACGTGGTCTTCGCGCTGGCCAAAGAGCTATCGCTCGAGCTGCGCGAAGAGGAGCTGGTTGGGACGTTCGCCGGCGCTTTGCGCAGCCTCCTGCCGGGGCGCCGCTTGTGCTTGCGCACGATCGATCCGCGCACTTTGCAGCTGACTGCGCTGGCCGCCGAGGGGCATCTCGTGCCCGGGGCCGCGATGTCGCCGCTCGAAGTCAAGCGCTCGGCGCTGGCCCGCACCCATCTGCCCGAGAGCGTGACCGGCGCGCGGCTCCAGCTCGTCGAGCGCTATCAGACGATCTTCAGCGACACGCAGGCCGGCTTCTCGGTGCCGTTGGTGGCATCGGGCGAAATCTTTGGCCTGCTCAATATCGAGTACCCGAGCGGCTCGGCGGCTCATCTCCTGGCCGCCGACGAGCAGGTCGTCATCCCGCTGGCCAATCAGCTATCGGTCGCGCTGCGCAACCTCAACTTGCTCGGCGAAACACGCTACTACCGTGACTATCTCCGTCAGGTCATCGATGTCGCCAACGCCCTCATCCTGGTCATCGATCGAAACGGGATGATCACCGTCATGAACACCACCATGCGTCGCTATCTCGGCTATGGCGACGAGCTAATCGGGACCTCGGTCGACGACATGCGGCGCGACCTGGTGGCGCCGGAGCCGAAGCTGGGCTCACTCATGCTCGACGGCTTGGTCGGCAGCGAGCACATCGACGTCGAGGTGATGGTCATGAAACGCGACCGTAGCCTCGGTCGCGCGCTGTTCAATACCTCGGTGCTGCGGGCCAGCGACGGATCGATCGACGGGGTGATGGGGATCGGCCAGGACCGGGATCGCGTGCGCCTCTTGGAGCGGCAGGTGATCCAGGCCGAGAAGCTGGCCAGCCTCGGCCAGCTGGCCGCCGGCGTCGTGCATGAGCTCAACAATCCCCTGACGTCGATCAGCGTCTACGGCGATTTCCTGATGCAACACCACGAGCGCGCCGGTCATGCGGCCGAGGGCGACAAGGCGCGCAAGATTGTCGAGGGCGCAGCCCGCATCCAGAAGCTAACGCGCGATCTTATGACCTACGCGCGGCCGGCCGGCGAATTCGAAGAGGTCGATCTGAATGGCGTGGTTCGGCAGGCGCTGGTTTTTTGCGAACACACTCTCGATCGCGCGGAGGTCGTGATCGAGCTCGTGCTGGCCGAGCGATTGGTGCCGGTGCGGGCGATTCCGACGCAGCTCCATCAGGTGCTGATCAATTTGGTGACCAACGCGTGCCATGCGCTGCCGGCTCCGGGCCAGACGATTCGCCTGACGACCGCGCTCGAGTCCGACGCCGAGCACGTGCTGGTCGAGGTGACCGACACCGGCGTGGGCATCGATGCAGCCGATCAGACGCGCGTCTTCGAGCCGTTTTTCACCACCAAAAAAGATGGCCGCGGCACCGGGCTCGGGCTGTCGATCGTCAAGAACATCGTCGAAGCCCACGGCGGCAGCATCGCGTTTCACTCACAGGCCGGCGTCGGGACGACCTTCGCGATCCGTCTGCCTGCCGCCCCGCCCGAGGATTACTAGGGTCTGTCCTCGGCGGTCTGTGGTATTTCACGGCGCATGAAAGCTGAAGACACGCTCGCCGAGCTGGAAAACGTCGCCGCCAAAAAAGGCATCCGCGTGGCCTACGAGCCGATCGGGGGCGAGCTCGGCGCCGGCGGCCTGTGCAAGGTCAAAGGCGAGTATCGCGTGATCGTCGACAAGCGCGCGACGGCGAGCGAAAAAATCAATGTGCT
>JBBQIO010000107.1:0-8978 GCA_038325015.1 Polyangia bacterium | reverse complement strand
GTTCATCTGCGCGTTGTAGTAGGCATTCACCGTCGGTGGCGTCATGCCCCACTCGCTGCGATCGAGCGGTCGACCGATCTTGGCCAGCTGGCGCTTCTCCTCGAAGCGCGTGGCGCGGATGATGTCGCCGCCGAAGTCGTCGCGCTTGATGTCGATGGATGAGTAGTCGCGCCAATGATCCGGATAGCCGACTTTGTTGACCATCTTGTGCAGCTTCTCGAGCGCGTGCTTCTTCGTCTCGGCCCCCATCCACGGCAGCGCGACGACCTCGTCCTGCATCGCCTTTTCGATGCCCACGGTCATGGCCACGGTGCGCTCGCGAATCTCGGGACCGAACACTTTATTGACGAACGCTTGGCCGAGCGCCTCGCCGAGGTTGTCGTTGGTAAAGGACACGCACCTCTTCCAGCGCGGCTTTTGCGTCGCCACGCCGTGCAGGTATTTGAAGTAAAAATCGAAGTGCGCCGCGGCCAGCTTGGCCGACAGCACCGGGGCCTGCGTGTTGACGACATGCCAGCGCAGGTACTCTTTCCAGGTCGGCACGTCGACGCTCTTGAGCTCCGCGTCCATCCGTTTGTAGAACGCTGGCTGAGTGACATTGATGGTCGTCACGGCGGCGATGCCGCGCGCTGTCAGGTATTTGTCCCAATTGAACGACGGCGTCAGCGCGCTGAGCTCGGCCCGGGAAAGCTTGTGATAGAGGTTGTGCGGATCGCGTCGCTGGACGCGCGTCAGCGCCGCGGCTGCGAGCTTCGTTTCGACGGCCATGATCTGCGCCGCGTGCGCGGCAGCAGCGGCGGCCGGTTCGCCCGACAGCGCGAGGATCTGCGCCACATAGGTCACGTAGCGCTGGCGAATCTCGATCGATTTGGCATCGGTATTGGAATAGTAGTCGCGGTCCGGCAAGCCGAGCCCGCCCGCGTCTGCGTACGCGATGATCTGCGTCGAGTTGCCGAAGTCTTGGTCCGAGCCGAAGCCGAACACAAGCTCGTGCCCTCCGAGGCTGCCGTGCGCCTCGGCCAAGAGCAACGGCAGCTGGTCGATGCTGCGCACCGCAGCGATCGCGTCGAGCGTGCTCTGAATCGGCTTCAGGCCGCGCTGGTCGACCGCCGGCTCGTTCATGCACGCGGCAAAAAAGTCGCCGATTTCACGCTCGACGACGGTTCGGCCCGGGCGTGGCTTGGCGGCCGCTTCGAGGACCCCCCACAAGAAATGGTCGTTCTGGTCGCCGAGCTTGCCGTACACGCTCCACGACGCCTGATCGGCGGGCAGAGGATTGCTCTTCTGCCAGCCGCCGCACGCATAGCTGTAAAAATCGACGCACGGGTCGACCCGCTTGTCCATCGACGGCACATCGAGGCTCGGCGTGTAGGGCAAGCTGGTCAGTGGTCGATCCGCGACCGTCGTGGCGGCCGAGCCGACGGACCCGGCGAGCACAGCTGTCGCCACAATCGACACGATGAGCTGCGGAGTTGGCTTCATGCGGCGCAGCTTGCCGGAGGCGCCCGGGGCTTTCAACCGCCGTCGGGCGCGGTTGAAATGTTTTCGCCAGGATGCATGCTTGCCGCGTGGAGCGTTCCGAACGAGCGGCGGCGCTCTCGCACGGGGCCGTCGAGCTGCGGGCTGAAGGGCTGGTGCGCGCCTACTCCGGGCGGCGGGTGGTCGACGGCGTTTCGCTGCTCGTTACGCCAGGTCACCCGGTGGGGCTCCTGGGGGCCAACGGCGCGGGCAAGACGACGACGCTGCGCCTGTTGTCGGGGTATCTGCCGCCGACCGCCGGGCGCGTCACCATCTGCGGCCTCGATCTAGCGCGCGAGCCGCGCCGCGCCAAGGCGCTGGTAGGCTATGTCGCGGAAAACGTCCCGCTCTATCCCGAGATGCGCGTCGACGAGCTTTTGGCCCATCGCGCGGCGCTGCGCGGTCTCGGTGCGCGGCGACGGGCGCGCATCGATGCGGTCGTCGAGGTGTGCGACCTCGGTGACGTTCGGTATCGCCTGGTTGGGCAGCTGTCCAAGGGGTTTCGCCAGCGCGTCGGGCTGGCCGATGCGCTTTTGGCCGAGCCAGCGGTCCTGCTCCTCGACGAGCCGACCGACGGACTCGATCCCAACCAGCGACGCGAGCTGCTCGGAAAAGTGGTCGAACTGGCGCATGCGTCGGCCGTGCTCCTGTCGAGTCATGTCCTCGACGAGGTGCAGGCGATCTGCGGACGGGTGCTGATTCTGGCCGCCGGACGGGTCATCGCGGAGGGCCCCCCCGACGAGCTGCTCGCCCCCGGCTTCCTCGTCGAGGCACGCGGTGACGCGACCGCGATCGCAGCGGCGCTCGGCAACGTGCCCGGCGTTCATCAGGTGAAGATCGAGCAGGCTTTGCTGGCCAAGCCGGGCGTCGTCCGCCTGCGTGTGCACTGCAACATACCGACCGGCGGTGAGATCGCCGAAGCGCTGACCCGCGCAGTAATCGGGCCCGGTGCGGGGGAGCTACGCGAGCTTTCGCCGACCGGCCTCGGCGAAGCCTTTGCGCGCTTGACCTGTGCATCGTCTTCCGAGGGTGCATTGTGAGTGCACTGGCCATCGCCCGACGTGAGCTCGCGTCCTATCTCTTGTCGCCTGTCTCCTATCTGGTCGCCGCGCTCTTCTTGTGCGTCGAGGGGCATTCGTTCTTCGTGATTCTCGATCTGCTTTCCGGCGCCGCCGTGCCACATGGAGCGGTGCTGCACTACTTTTTCGGCGGCACGATCCTCTATTGGGTGTTCGTGCTGTTCGTCTGCTCGGTGTGCAGCATGCGCCTGGTTGCCGAAGAGCGTCGCCAAGGCACGTTGGAGCTGGTGTTCACCGCGCCGGTTGACGAGCTCGATTTTTTGCTCGGCAAGTATCTCGCGGCGCTCGGCTTCTACGCCATCCTGTGGGCTCCGACGCTGCTGTTCGTGGCCGTGCTGGCGCATCTCTTGCCGCCCGAGCAGACGCTCGATGCGGGGCCGATCGTCACCAGCTACGCCGGAACGTTGTGCGTCGGCGCGGCGGCGCTCGCAGTCGGGTTGTGCACCTCGGCAGCGACGCGCAGCCAGCTGGTGGCGGCGGTGGCGTCGTTCTTCGTGCTGGTCTTCGTGCTGCTCTGCGGCACGCTGGGCGCCGCCTTGGGCCACGCCACGCGCTGGGCGCCGCTGTTCCGGTACATCGATCTGTTTCGCCAGATGGACGACTTTGCCCGCGGCATCGTCGATTCACGCGCGCTCCTCTTTTTGGGCAGCGTGGCCGTCTTGGCGCTGTTCACGACGCATCGGCTGCTCGTGTCGAGCCGAGGGCGTTAGTGCGGACGCGGCTCCGCTTCGCCGTCGAGGTCGCGCTCTTGGCGCTGGTCTTGGTCGGCGTCAATGGGCTCGGCGCGCGCCATTTTTGGCGTGGCGACTTCACCCGACACAAGATCTACGCGCTATCGGATCGGTCGCGCGCGTTGGTCGGTTCGCTCGGTGGCGACGTCGCGATCACCGCGCTGGTCTTGCGTGGCGCGCCGGGGTCAGGCGAGCTGCGCGGCGATCTCGATGAGCTGTTCGAGCGGCTGCGCGCCGCATCGCCGCACGTTTCAGCGCGCTTCGTCGACGCCGATCAAGAGCCGCAGGAAAAGCGCATCGTCGCCGCCCGCTTCCGGCTGACCGACGAGCAGATTGCCGACGGCGTGGTGGTCGTCGCGCACGATACGCAATGGAAGGTGCTCGACCGCGGCGCCCTGGCCGACTTCGACTGGCCGCCGGCGCACGCCGACGATGGTCAGAACGAAGACGGCCAAGGGCCTCGCCTCCGCGCCTGGCGAGGCGAGGCAGCCGTGGTTGGCGCGATGCTGGCGGTGACTTCCAAGCGGGCGCCACAGATCTGCTTTTCGGTGGGGCACGGTGAGCCCTCGTTCGGCGACGCCTCCGACGGCAACGACTCCGACGGCAACGACAGCGAATGGAGCGGCTTTGCCGATGCACTACGACGCGATCAGCTGACGCCGCGTCCGGTCGCCGACACCGCCTTTTCCGATTGTGCAGTGCTGGTCATCGGGTCGCCCGAGAGCTCGTGGAGCGCCGTGGAGGCGAGCGCCGTGCGCAACTACCTCCATCAGGGTGGCCATCTGTTGGCGCTCATCGGCCCAAGCTTCGACGCCAGCCAGGGCCGCTTCGTCGATACCGGACTCGAAGCGCTGTTGGCCGGATATGGCGTCGCGCTGGGGAAAAACTTCGTCGTCGACCGGCCGCGGATCGGTGACAGCGATCTGCGCTTTGCCGTCGAGCGCGGCTGTGGAGCTCACGCCATCGTGCAGGCGCTCGGTGGTCGTCGCTTGCTGTTCGACGCGGCTCGTTCGGTGCGCGCGACCGCCGCCCGCGCGGTCGAACTGTGCGCCAGCTCGGCCGCCAGCTGGGGCGAGCACGATCTGCTGAGCCTCGCGGCGCACGCTGCGTCGTTCGGGCCTCAGGACGAGCGCGGTCCCTTGCCGCTCGGCGTCGCGGTCACCGACGAAACCGGCACGCCCCGCGTCGTGGTCTGGGGCTCGTCGGAGATCGCCGCTTCAGCAGCGCTGCCGGCCAACGAGCCGCTACTGATCGCCTCGATCGAATGGCTCCTCGGGCGCTCGCCCGAGCTCGGAATCGCGGCCCGCCCCGTCGACGAGCTGCGCCTGACGCTCGACGATGCGCAGCGCACCCGGGCGTTCGAGCTCCTGGTCCTCGTCGTGCCGTTCGTCGTGCTCCTCTTGGGCGTGCTGATGTACTGGTTGCGCCGGAAGTGAGCGCCCGCTCGACGCCGATCATTTTGTTCGCGCTGCTGCTGTTGATCGGGGCGGCGCTGCTCTACGACCACGGTCGTCCGGAGCAAAACACGGTCATCGATCTTGCCCCCGAGCGCATCGACCGGGTGACGATTCGCCGCGCCGGTCAGCCGGCGATTGCGTTGACCCGCGTGCACAGCAGCTGGTGGCTCGACGTCGACGGTCACCGCCGGCTGGCCGATCAAACCCACTGGGAAAAACTGCTCTCTGCTCTGGTATTAGCGCGCTCGCAGCGCCGGCTTCCGGCCGCACCGGCACCGGTCGCCGTTCCGATCACGCTCGAAATCGGGGCGGGAGCAGCGAGCTGTGTAGTAGAGCTGCACGGGCCTGCGCCCGACGGCGCCTATTTCCAACGCAGCGGCCTCTGGGGCACAACCGACCGCGCCCTCCTCGACGCCAGTGACGTCACCCGCGCCGACTTCATCGCGCGGCGGATGTTCGCCGCCGATGTCGAGCATGCACATTCGGCAGCCGTCGGGGAGTATCGCCTGGTGCGCGTCGGCTCGCTCTGGTTCGCCGAAGGAGCCGGCCGTGATCGCCTCGACGGACGAGCCGTCGCCCGCTGGCTGTCGGGCTGGAATCAGGTCGACGCCGCTCCGACCGAAGGGCAACCACCGGCTTCGCCCGATGCGACCAGGTTCGTCATCGACGACCAACCGGCCGCCACCCTGTGGGATCACGCCGCTGCGTGTGCATCCGCGCCCCTGGCGCGACGAAGCGACGGGCAAGCGCTGTGTCTACCGGTTGAGGTCCGATCGCTACTCGCTCAGCTCGGCGACGGCAGCCTGCGCGAGCAGCGCCTGCTGCCATTTTCCGTCGACGCAATCGTCGATGTCGCGCTGACCTGGCAGGGTCGCACGGCGACGCTGCGGCGTCGTGACCAGGCGTGGCGCGCAGGATCGGCGCGGATCGACGACCGCCGTGTGCACGATCTCCTAGAACGCTGGAGCGCGATCACGGCCACCGCAACTGCATCGACGGAGCACGAGGTCGAGCGCGGGGCCGGCACGCTGCGCATCGCCACCGGCGACGACGAAGTGCGCTACCAGCTGACTTCTACTACAGCGTCCCGCTTGGGCGAGTCGAGCGGCTGGCGGATGCCGTTTGCCCCGGCCGAGCTATTCGATCTGCTCGACGACGCGGCGAAGTAGTCGTGGTCGCGCGCACGCCCGGCGCTCTTCCGTCGAGCTCGTCCTTGAGCGCCACCAGCGTCGTGTGGCAATCGGACATCAATCGCCACCGGCAACCGGTCTCGAGCGCGAGCTTGAACGCGCCCGGCTTGAACGGTTGAATCTCACCGTTTTTGCTGCGCGTTCCTTCGCGGAAGAACAGCACCGACACGCCCGCCAACAGCCATTTCGTCGCCCGCTCCATGCACTCAGCGACCGACTCTTTGTCGCCGCGCTTCACCGGGATATATCCCGCGTGGAACATGAACCAGCCCATGAACGGTACCCAGAAATTGGCCGCCTTGGAGCGCATCGGTTAGCTACTTCTTGTGGGCGTTCCGCTTGGCTGCCATCGCCGCTTCGATGGCCTCGCCCGCTTGCGCCTTGGCGTTGAGAGCTTCGGCCTGACCCTGGAAGACGTGGTTCTTGTCGTCGGTCATCTGGGAAAAAACCAACAATCCGTCGGACGAGCCGAAGCCGGTCGGCGAGTTGATCGCAAAGGTGCCCTCGACTTCGTACTGCTTACCGACGGTGAGGGCCGGCGGCCGTGCCTTGGGCGCCAAATAGTCGACGACCATGAGCGCTTTTTCGCGCTTGGCATCGACCTTGTCGCCGAGAAAAAAGTGCGGCTGATCGCAGAGTTTGCAAGTTTGGCCTTTTGGGCAAACCGGGCATTGGTAGACTTCCAGCAGAAAGCCCTTGGCCTTGACTTTCTTGCCGAGCATCTCGGCTTTCTCTTTGCGCAGGCCGCGCACGCTCGAGTCGCCGTCGGGATACTTGTTGGGAATATCCGACGCGGCGAACGACGGCGGCGGCGGCAGGTCGACTTTGACCGCCGGCAGAGCGGTCGACTCCTCGGCGCCGAAGGTTGCGCCCGACGAGCTGCCCGAGCACGCGACCGCACCGAAGAGGAGCAGCGAACCAAGCACTGTACGACCCACCGGCATCATCCCCATGTCTTGACGACTCCTCGGCTTTTGGAAGATCACGGTGAGCGTCCTAGCACGCGGGCCCGGCTTTGCCAAGATCCGCGGCGGCCTCCTCGGAGGCGGCGTCCGTCGGCAGCTCGGCGATGAGCTGCCACCATTGGCCGTCGGCGGCCTGACGACGCAGCTGCGCGCCGACTGAGCGATGGGGAAATTCGTTGGGCCCGCCTCGATCGAGGGGGCCGTCCAGCGGTGAGTAGAGAAGCGATTGGCCGCGCATGTTTGGTGATGCCGCTGAGCAATGGGCGTGCCGCGCCGCGTGCCGCGCAAAGCCGCGCCAGCCCTGCGACACACCTGTCCTGTTTTAATGCAGGCTACTGCAAGCGCCGGCCAGCGCGTCTTTGGATGCGTCGCGTCACGAAGCCAGCGAGGCTCACGACAAAGATCAAAATGATCCGCGGCGGGACATGTGCAGCGCCAGCCCACTGGCAGCCGCTCTTGCTCTCATACATCTTCAGATCGGTGGGCGCGCACGCCTCGGCCCGCGTCGCTTCGGCCGAAGGATAGACCGCAGTGATTCCCGCGAGGTCGTCGGCTTTGGGCATCCGCTTGGCGGTCTCGCCCGGCGTCGCGGTCGCGTACATCGTCGCGCCGGTGATCGTTGGATCGGTGGTCGCGCCGCACAAAGGCGGCAGCTCCCCGAGGTCGTCGCGCTCGGTCGGATTGGTCGCCGCGTCCCGGCAGGTGTGGTCGAGGCCCATGACATGGCCGAGCTCGTGGGTCAGGGTGTTTTCCAGATCCGCATTCTGCGTCGACTGCTTGGGCAGGTTGGCCGTTGGCTCGACGACGAACGTGAAGTTCAGGTCGTTGAGCTCGATGTCGGCATCGACCAGGACGCCATCGTTAGCCGCTCCCGGCAGATCGACGGTGATCAACGTGGTGATGGCGATCGCCGACGGGTCGTAACAGACGTCGGGATCCTGCTGGTCCGATGGATGGCACCAGCGGTCGGTGCGAAACTTGACCGCGTTATGGCCGTCAACCGCGGCCTCGAGCAGCGCCGGGGCGACTGCGCTGAGCTGAAGGTAGCTGGTCAGCGCCAACGGCCCGGCCCAGTTGGCGATCGCTTTTTGCAACGTCGCGTCGATCGCGCTGCCGGGAAGATCCGGCGAGCCAGCGGCATCGGGTGTCATGAAGACGCAGAGCCCGGGCCAGTGGATTGGCGTGCCGTGATCCGTTCGCTCGCGGACGTAGGCCCCTGCCGACGTCGACAGCAGCATCAGCGGCAGCACGAGCGCGCCGACGACGCGCCCGGCCCTCATCGTCCGCGTTGCAACTGGGCGTGGATGTCGCGTTCGAGCTCGTCGAGCGTGCGCATGCCGATGGGCGTCCGACCGGGCACCAGGTCGAGGCCGCTCAGGTCGGCGGCGACGACTTTTTTGCCGTCGCTGGGACGAACGCTGACGTTCATCTTGCCCTGCGCCATGCCGACCACGAAGTCATGCCCGCTTCTGGCAGTCACGAACAGGACCGCCTCTTCGCCGACGGTGAAGCGCGCCGAGCCGGAGACCAGCGCGGCGATTCCTCCGACGCTGCCGCCTTCGCGACGGAGGGTCAAGCGGTCGCCCACTTTGGCGCTGCCTTTGTAGCTGCGCGTCACCGTGACTACGACGTCGGTGTAGATGGTGCGGTGGTCGCTCGAAAAGTGACTCTCCTGCGAGACCACCTGGCCGAGCACCACGCGATCGGCGCGCCCGACGAGCGCCGGCAAATCGAGCGTCAACATGGTCGTCGCGGCTGCCGGAAATGCCACCGCGAGCCCCAAGACGCACGCCAGAACGAGACGCATTGAGCCAGACTAGCATGCGCGGCACGAGCGATCGCGCAGCGACGGCGGACGTTGACCCGGGCGGCGCCCTTCTGTTAGAGAGCGCGCCATGTCCGTCCGCGTCCGCATCGCCCCTTCGCCCACCGGTGACCCGCACGTCGGCACCGCCTACATCGCCCTCTTCAACTATGTTTTCGCCAAAAAAGCGGGCGGCAAATTCATCCTGCGCATCGAAGACACCGATCGCGCGCG
>JBBQIO010000106.1:0-8981 GCA_038325015.1 Polyangia bacterium | reverse complement strand
ACCGTGGATATGGTCGCGCCGGTCACTGGCCAGCGAATCAAGTTCGACGCCAGCAAGCTCTATTTCAAGGGGCACTCGGAGGGCAGCTTGACCGGCGCGCTGTTCCTCGCCGTCGAGCCCAACATCAAGGGCGCGATCTTGTCGGGCGCCGGCGCCGACCTTATTCTGTCGCTGCTCAGTAAGAAGGCGCCGGTCGATGTCTCGGCCGTGGTCGCGTCGCTGTTTTCCGACCCGGTCGATGAGTTCCATCCGTTTTTGGGCGTGCTCCAGACCTTCTTGGACGACAGCGATCCAGCCAATTACGGACGCTTCTACTTTGACCCACCGGCCGGAATGCAACCCAAGAGCATCTATCAGTCGCTTGGCCTCATCGACACCTACGCATCGGTTCCGACGCTCAAGGCGATGGCGCTTTCAATGGGCGTGCAGCCGGTGGGCACGATGCTCGAACCGATCGATGGTCTTGACCTCATCGGGGCCAGCTGGACGCCATGGGCCGCGGCGCCGGTCAGCGGCAACGTCGCCGCCGGGCACGCCACCGGCGTGGTTGTCGAATACACCGCTTCAGCCGACCACGACGGCCACTTCGTGGTGTTCGACGTGCCGGCCGCGACGTTTCAGTGCAACAATTTCTTGGCTTCGATGGTTGCGGCAACCGACCCGACGGTCGCGACCCTCCCGCCGGCTCCGTAGATCGCTCTGCCGGACGCCGCTGCAGCGCGTCAAAGGCTTGACCAAATTTAGAACTCCGCGTTAGACTAGAGCGTTGGTAAATCCCGGCAGACGCCATTTATGGCGGAGCTCAAGGGGGCAGCGCTAAAGGCATGTCGCTCGTCGGCAAGAGCATCGGTAACTATCAGATCCGCGCCAAGCTCGGCGAGGGTGGCATGGGGACCGTGTATCTTGGCGAGCACCCGCTCATCGGCAAGCGGGTCGCCGTCAAGGTCCTCCTCGAAGAGCTGGCCGCCAACGAGACCGTCGTCTCGCGCTTCTTCAACGAAGCCAAAGCGGTCAACGACATCGGCCATCAGAACATCGTGGACATCGTCGACTTCGGCAAGATGAAGAACGACTACGGCAGCGACGTCGTCTACTTCATCATGGAGTTTCTCGACGGCGAAAGTCTCGCCGTTCGGCTCAAGCGCGGCGGGCTGACCAACGTCGAGCTCCTGCATATGATGACGCAATGCTGCTCGGCGCTGTCGGCGAGCCATCAAAAAGGCATCGTCCATCGCGATCTCAAGCCGGACAACATCTATCTGTGCACGCGGGGCGGTGATCGTAACTTCATCAAGATTCTCGATTTCGGCATCGCCAAGCTGACCGGCGACGGCGGCCTGTCGTCGCACAAGACGCGCACCGGCCTGGTGATTGGAACGCCGTCGTACATGAGCCCCGAGCAGTGCGAAGGCAAAGGGCTCATCGACCACCGCTCGGACATCTACTCGCTCGGCGTCGTCATGTACGAGCTGGCCACCGGGCGCGTGCCGTTTCCCGGCGAGGGATTCGGCGAGATTCTCGTCGCTCACTTGACCAAGACGCCGGAGCGCCCGTGCGCGCTCAATCCGGATCTTGCGCCCGAGATCGAAGCCATCATTTTGCACGCCATCGAGAAGGACAAAAACCGTCGCTTTCAGACAATGGCGGAGTTCGAGGCGGCGGTGCGCGACCCGGTGGTGCACACCGGCAGCTACAAGCAGCTCCCGGGCTTTGCCGGCGCCGCGATGTACGGCTCGGATCAGGCCACGATCGTCGCTGGCAAGGCCATGGGGCCGCTCAATCAGCAGACGGTGATGCGCGGTCCGGTAACGGCCGCCGTTCAGCGCATAACCACACTGTCGGGTGCGTCGGGCGAAGTGACCCAGATGGGTCGGCGCTCGCGGGCTTCGTTGTGGCTCGGTGCGACCGTGCTCCTGGCGGCTGGCGCGGTCGGCGGTGGCTACCTATTGTTGCGCGGGCGGAGAGCGCCCACGACATCCGTGGTCGCCGCATCGCAGGTCGTGGCGGCGCCGCAGCTGATCGTGACCCCCGTCGAAGAGGTGGTCGTGACGGTGGCCAGTGAGCCCTCGGGTGCGCGGGTGCTACGCGCCGATCAAGAGGGTCGCGAAGTGGGCCGGACGCCCTACGATTTTCACCTCAAAAAGGGCGAACCCAGCTTTGACGTGCAGGTCACGCTGGCGGGGTTTGCGCCGCAAGTGCGAACTGTGTCGACCGGGATGAGCAAAGAGCTGCTGGTCGAGCTGGTGTCGAATACGGCGCCCGAGCAGCCCGCTGTACAGCCTGTTGTCAGGGTGGCTCCAACGCCAAAAAAACGTGTCCGGCCTCACAAAGATCCGGATGCACCAAGTGACACAGACCCGCTGTTGATGGTGCCGCGTTTCAAGTAAGAAGGTCGGACCAATCGGGCTTGACTGCGAGTACGCGGCAAGCTTAGGGTTAACCAGCTCTCGGGGTGAGTGAAAAATGTCGCTGATTGGCAAAAGTATTGGCAATTACCTAATAAAGGCCAAATTAGGCGAAGGCGGCATGGGCGCGGTTTACCTGGGCGAGCACCCGCTCATCGGTAAGCGCGTCGCCGTCAAAGTTCTGCTCGAAGAGCTCGCCTCCAAAGAAGACATCGTCCAGCGCTTCTTCAACGAAGCCAAGGCGGTCAACGACATCGGGCACCAGAACATCGTCGACATCGTCGACTTCGGCAAGATGAAGAACGATCACGGTGGCGACATCGTGTACTTCATCATGGAGTTCCTCGACGGCGAGAGCCTGGCAGCGCGGCTGCGACGCACCGGGCTTTCATTCAAAGAGACGATGCACGTGATGATGCAGTGCTGCTCGGCGCTGACCGCGAGCCACGCCAAGGGCATCGTCCACCGCGATCTGAAGCCGGAAAACATCTATCTGTGCCCGCGCGGCACCGACAAGAACTTCATCAAGATTTTGGACTTCGGTATCGCCAAGCTGACCGGCGACGGCGCGGCGTCGTCCAAGACGCGCACCGGTTTGGTCATCGGAACGCCGTCGTACATGAGCCCCGAGCAGTGCGAAGGAAAGGGGCTCATCGATCACCGCTCCGACGTCTATTCGCTGGGCGTCGTGATGTACGAGCTATTGACCGGGCGCGTGCCGTTTCCGGGCGAGGGCTTCGGTGAGATTCTTGTCGCGCACTTGACCAAGACGCCGGAGCCGCCGTCGCAGCTGAATCCGGATATTCGTCCCGAGGTCGAGGCGATCGTGCTGCACTCGATCGAGAAGGACCGCAATCGCCGCTTCCAGTCGATGGCTGAATTCGCCGCCGCGGTCGAAAATCCAGAGGACCACCTGGCGCACTGGTCGGCGTTACCCGGCTACGTGGCGCCGGCGAACAGCGGCAGCAACAACGGCACGATGATGATGACTACCGACTCGCCGACGGTACGTGGCCCGAGCGGTGTGATGGCCACGGTCAAGGGTCCGCTGACGGGGAGCGCGCCGCGACCGACCACGTTGTCGGGCGCCGCATCGGAGATGAGCGACGGCCTCCCCGGACGGAGCCGGGCACCGCTGTTTATCGGGTTGACGCTCGGTCTGGCCGTGCTCGGCGGCGGTGGCTGGTATTTCACGCGCGGCAAACCGGTCGATCCGGCGACGACCACGACCACGACCGCGACCACGACCGTGCCGACGACAACCACCACGCCCGAAGTCGTGCCACCGCCGGCCGCGCCGGGAATCGTCGTGACCATCAACAGCACGCCGAGTGGCGCCAAGGTGTTTCGCGCCGGCATGAACGAGCCGGAAGGCGTGACGCCGTACTCGCTCAAGCTCAAAAAGGGTGAGCCGTCGTTCGATGTGCAGGTTCGGCTCGACGGCTATGTCGCCGAGACGCGGACCATCGCCACCGACGTGACCCGCGACGTGCCGATCACGCTGCAGCCGCTCGTGGCCGCAGTCGTTCCGCCGACCACGGCGCACCACAGCTCGTCAACCGGATCGCATGACAGCAACGCTGCTGGCGGCGGCGGCAAGAGCACGCACAAGCCGGCCACAGGCGACAAGAAGAAGGGCGACAAGAACGACGATATGATCCTCTTGACGCCGAAGTTCTAGGCTCTGCTCGCAGCGCCGGGACCGCGTCGGGCGAGAGCGGATCCTTCTTCTTAGTTGCGGGCGGTTTGGGCGTACTTCTGCGCTTGCTCGACGAACGCGCGTGGGTCGAGCTGGAGCTCAATGCCCAGTACCTGCGTGACCAGAAAATAGAGCGCGCCCAGGGCCAAGAGCAGCGTAAAGAACGCGCCCCCCGCCAGCAGGCCGGCGCCGAGAACACCAAGCGCCGTGACTCCGGCCAACAGCATGCGCTTGACCGGCCGCGCGCGCCCCGCCGACTGCGGCGTGAAGAGTTGCAAAACCGACTGCTTCTTGGGCGAGAGGAACCGATTGATCCAGGTCATCCCATCATCGTAGCCCATCGCCGCAGAGGGTCAATCCAAGCGCCGGTTGACGGAGTCGCCGACGAGGTTTAGGTTTCGGCCACCGGGAGAAGCCAGCAAACTCGATGGAAAAACGCGACTACTACGAGGTACTCACCGTCGAGCGGCAAGCCGACGGAACGACCCTCAAGAGTGCCTACCGCCGGTTGGCCATGGAGTGTCATCCGGATCGCAATCCGGGCGATCAGCAGGCCGAGGAGCGATTCAAAGAGCTGGCCGAGGCCTACTCGGTTCTCTCGGACCCCGAAAAGCGCAAGATGTACGACGCGTACGGCCATGCCGGACCGCGCCAGCAAGGGTTCAGCGGCTTCGGCGGGGTCGAGGACATCTTGTCCCAGTTCGCCGATTTCTTCGGCGGTGGGTTCGGTGGTCGTGGGCGCCGCGAGTCCGGCGGTGGCGAACAGGGCGAGGATTTACAGACCGAGCTGCGGATCACCTTTGCCGAGGCGGCGGCTGGTTGCAAACGCAACATCGAGGTGAACCGGCAGGTTCGCTGCGGCACCTGCAGCGGATCGGGCGGCAAGCCCGGATCGAACCCGACGACATGTGGCACCTGCGGCGGTCGCGGCCAGGTCGCCCACAACCAGGGCATCTTCATGATTGCCACCACCTGCCCGTCGTGCCGCGGGCGGGGGCGCATCATCAAGGACCGTTGCAACGACTGCCGCGGCTCCGGGCTGCAGTCGCAAAAAGACACCGTCGAGCTGACGGTGCCCGCGGGCATCGACGAGGGGCAGACCTTGCGCGTTGCCGGTCGCGGTCAGGCCGGTGCCAACGGCGGCCCTCCGGGCCATCTGTACGTCACCTTTCACATCGAGCCGGACGCGCGCTTCGAACGCGACGGCGACAATTTAGTGACCGAGGTGCGCATCACGTTTTCGCAGGCCACGCTCGGCGGGACGGTGCGCGTGCCGACGCTGGGGCAGCCCGTCGAGCTGGACGTCGAGGCCGGCACGCAGCCGGGGACGATGCGGGTCCTGCGCGGGCGCGGTGTGCCGAACGTGCACGGCCGCGGCACCGGCGATCTTTATGTGCGGCTTCAGGTCATCGTTCCCAAGACGCTGTCGGCCGATGAGCGGCGGATCATCGAGGAGCTGTCGGCGCTCGACCCGGTGGCGCCGGCCGATGTGGAAGGCGACTCTTCGCCGGAGCCGGCCCCGGGTGAAGAGGAGCGCGGTTTCTTCTTTCGAAAGAAAAGAAAAAAGCGATAAAACAGGGCTATGGAGTCTCCGCGAAGATCAAGGGAAACAGCGGAATTCGTTGGGCGAACGTCGGTCCGGTGGCTGCCAGCCAAAAATAGGTGAAGTAGCTGCTCAGCACCCGCTTGGTGTAACCGCGCGTCTCGTCATAGGGAATCGACTCGATGAGCTCGTCGACCTCGAGCGCGGCGCGGGTCGGATCGCGGCGCCAGCGACGGACCGCGGCCTCGCCCGCGTTGTAGGCCGCGATGGCCAGCGCCGGATGGCCCTCAGCGGTTAGGCAGTGCGCCAGCTCGCGCGCGCCGATGGTCACGTTGGTGACCGGATCGCGCAGTGCCTTGCCGTCGTGCGGCAGCCCTTGGGCGAAGCGCTCGGCGGGGGCGGCGGTGAGCTGCGTGAGCCCGATGGCATTGGCGAACGACTCCATGCGTGGGTCAAACGCGCTCTCTTCGCGGACGATCGCCATTTCCAGCGATGGAGGTACGCCGTTTTTCTGCGCCTGGGTGCGGATCAGCCCGTCGAAGCCGCGCGGATACGCCAACAGCCAACGCTTGCGGTTGGCGCCGGCCGGATAGCTGCGCGTCCACTCCGACAGGAGGCGCCGCGGAATATCGTGCGACAGCGCCCAGTCGCCAGCGCGGTCGTAAAGAACCGCGGTCAGCCACAGCCGCTCCTCGGCGTCGGCGTCCAGCGCGTCCGATTTTTTGGCGGTAGCTACGAGGCCGGTGGCGCTCAGCTCGCGCTTGGCTTCGCTGGTCAGCCCAAGGCGTGCCAGCTCCAGTCCGCGGCGAAATCCCGGCGTGCCGAACAGCGCGCGCGGCGTGAAGGTCCAGTCTTCGTCCTTCTCGGTGGTCACGCCGACGAGCTCGGTGAGCAGCGATTGCCCGCTCGCGCCGAGCCGGGTCAACGCGAGCAGCGCGTAGTAGGACAGCGGATACTCGCGCGCTGCGCGGCTGAAGTAGAGCGACGCCTGCGTCGCGTCGCCCTGTTTTTGCGCCACGCGGCCAAGCCAGTACAGCGTGCGCCCCGCCTCCCACCAGCCCTCCTCGCGCGGCAAGAGCGAAAGCTCGGTCGTAAGCCACTTACTGGCGCCGGTGACATCGCCCAAAAGCCAGTCGCGAAAAGCCAGTCGCCACAAGGCTTCACCGCGCTGGTCACCGTCGGGAAACGCAGTCGGCAAACCTTGCAGGAGCGTGGTCGCCGGTGCCGGGCTCTTGATGGTGTCGTAGATTTCCGCGGCGCGCAGCTGAGCGTCGTCGGCGTAGCTGTGCTTGGGCAGCTCTTTCCACAGGCGCGTGAAGCGCGCGACCGCGTTGGTCGCCGCCACCGGATCTTTTTCCGCGTGGTTGCCCCACGACCGCCCTGCCTGGTAGAGCGATTTACCGCGCAGATCGTCGTCGTGTGCACGCTCGCAGGCGGCGGCAGCGTCGTCGAACAGCGGCGCAGCGCGCCAGCGATCGCGCGCCTTGAACACGCTCTGCGCGCGATAGTAGCGAGCGCGACACGATAGTGCGGCGGTCAGATCGACGCGTGCCGCAAGCTCGGCAAACGCCTTTTCGCTGTCCGCGTTGCGCATCTGATCGAACAGCACCATCGCGCGGTCGAACAGCTCAGCGACGGAAAACGGGGCCGCCCCGAGGAACGGCTGAGCACGACCCGCCAGTGGCAACTGCGGCACGTCCAGCCACACGCGTCGATAGAGCGGCGTAGCTTCGGCGGCGCGGTCGAGCGCGCGTAGCCGTTCGGCCAGCTGAAAGCGAACCTCGGAGATCCGCCAGCTCGACGAAAAATGCGCGACGTAGGTCTTGAGCGGCGCAACCGCGTCGGCGCCCGCCCCGAGCGCGGTGTCGGCGTCGGCGGCGAGGAGCAGTGCCTCGGGCCACAACGGCGAATCCTCGGACAGGAGGCTGGCCCGCGCCAACGCCTGGGCAGCGTGGCCGGCGGCCAGCTCGGCCCGTCCGCCCCACAGCGTCGCGTACTCGGCCAAAAGCGGGTATTTTTGCTGCACTGCAGCAAAGCCGGCGGCGGCGGCCTCGTTGCGTCCGGCGCGCCACGCCGCATACGCGGCCAAGAATTCGGCTTGCCGCACATCCGCCGCATGGTTGTGGCTCTTGGCGTACGCGGCGAATCCGTCGGCCGCCGCGGCAAACTCCTCGAGCGCGAAATGAGCGCGCACCACCGCCGCCGGGCCGCTGGCGAAATAGGGCGTGGCCTGGCGCGGCGAAAACGAGCTTTGCGGCTCGCCATCGGCGGCCAACACGGTGCCCCCCGAGAGGAGCAAAAACAGCAGCGCGATCCTGGCCATGAACGTCAGCCGGTCTGGATGGCGCCGCGGGCGGCTTGATGAACGCAGTTGCGTCCGGCGCGCTTGGCCTCGTACAGCGCCTCGTCCGCGGCTTGCACCAGCTCTGCTGCGCCCTCCATACCGTCGGGCGGCAGCGACGCCACCCCGATCGAGATCGTCACCTGTAGCGGGCGTCCTTCGTAGACGAAGCTCTGCGCCGCGACCAGCTTGCGAATGCGCTCGGCGAACACCACGGCACCCGCTCGATCGACGCCGCGGCACAGGATGACAAATTCCTCGCCGCCGTAGCGCGCCAGCACGTCTTCCTGACGCATCGTCTTTGCGACCAGCTCGGCCAGGGTCACTAGGGTGTGATCGCCGGCGAGATGCCCGGCGGTGTCGTTGATGTTCTTGAAGTGGTCGAGGTCGAAGAGCAGCAGCGACAGCGGGCTGCGGTGGCGCTGCGCGTAGGAGAATTCACTCTCCAGCCGCTCCTGAAAATAGCGCTTGTTGAAGATCTTGGTCAGGCCATCGCGCAGCGCTGACTCGTACATCTGACGCTGAAAGCTCTCGTCGAGCGAGTCGTGAAAGGTGAACTTCAAGATGGTCGTCGAACCGACCTGGATCTTGTCACCGTCGGCCAACGGCTGCTCGGTCACGCGCTCACCGTTGCAATAGGTGCCGTTCGTCGACCCCAAATCGCAAATCGTCGCCGTGTCAGCGATCATCCGAATCTCGGCGTGTCGCCGGGAAATACCCTCGTCGGTGACCTGGATGTCGGCCTGCGATCCGCGACCGATGGTGGTCACGTCGCGGGTCAGCTTGTGCATTTCGCCGACGCCGGTGCCAGCGAGCACGATGAGATACGCCGACTGATCTTTGGCCGAAGCGGGATCGGACGCCGGCTCGGCGCTCTTGGAGGAGACCTTCGTTTGCTCATCCCACTCGTACGGCACAGGACGATGCTAGCTTCCGCCCGCCAGAGCCGTCAACGGACGTTGTGGTGGTCCGCGGAAAGTACACTAGGACGGG
>JBBQIO010000105.1:0-8981 GCA_038325015.1 Polyangia bacterium | reverse complement strand
GAGCGCCGGCGCGCCGTCCGGGCCAACCACTCGGCCACCCACCTGTTGCACTGGGCGCTGCGCACCACGCTCGGCGATCACGTGACCCAGAAAGGCTCCCTCGTAGCGCCGGATCGTCTGCGCTTCGATTTTTCCCACTTCGCGCCGCTCACCGAAGTCGAGCGCCGCACCATCGAGCGGCTAGTCAACGGTGAGGTCCTGCAAAACCTGGGCAGCCAGACGACGGTCACCGGCTTCGACGAGGCGCGCACGCTCGGCGCGATGGCGCTGTTCGGCGAAAAATACGGCGATGTCGTGCGCGTCCTGCGCATCGGCAAAAATTCGGTCGAGCTGTGCGGCGGCACTCACGTCGAGCGGGCCGGCGATATTGGCCTGTTCAAGATCACCAGCGAGGTCGGCATCGCCCAGGGCGTGCGACGCATCGAGGCGGTGACCGGCGAGGGCGCCCTCGATTACGTGCAAAAGATCGAGGACGAGCTTGGACGCGCGGCGGGCGAGCTGCGGGCGCCTCTGTTTTCGGTCGCCGCCCAGATCGAGCGGCTGCAAAAAGAGGTCAAAGAGCGTGACAAGAAAATCGAAGAGCTGCAGCGCAAGGCGGCGCTCGGGTTGGGCGGGCGCGACCTCATGAGCGAGGTGCGGATGGTGGACGGCATCAAGATCTTGGCGACGCGCGCCGACGTCACCGACGCCAAGGCGCTGCGCGACGTGGCCGATCAGCTACGGAGCAAGTTGGGCTCGGGGGTGGTGGTGCTGGCCGGCGTCGACGGCGACAAAATTGCCCTGGTGGCGGCTGTGACCGCGGACCTGACCGAGCGTTACAACGCTGGGAAAATCATCGGAGAGCTGGCGAAAAAACTGGGCGGCAAGGGCGGCGGTCGCGCCGATATGGCACAAGGAGGCGGCAGCGACGCGACCCACCTCGACGCTGCGCTAGCCGACGTCGGCTAAGGGAACGTTACTGGAGCGAGACGTTCGGGCATGTCCCACAGGTACGGCTGTACCTGCCGCCAGCGCCATTCGTCATGCACTCACCGGTAGCCTGAATCTGGTATAGCCCGCCTTTGGCCTCATCCGACTGCTCCGCGGACAACGCTTTAATGCTCTCTCGTGCGAGCGTCAATTTGCGTTTGGACTGCAATCGCTTCATGGTGCCTCCTTTTGAGTAGCGCCTGATAAAACCATAATCTGCCTCACAGTTATTTACAACGACAAAACTCGACCGCCACCGTAAGTACATCCATAGACTCGATTATTTTCGGAGCTGTGCCAAGGCTCCATTCTTAATCTGAAAGACCCCTCGGTTGGCGACGGCGGCGACCAGCTCGGCCGTGCCCGCGGTAAACATGGGCAACTCCCACGCGACGACTCTGCCCTCGCTGTCCGCGGTCGCAAGGTAAGGCGCCCGCGCCGTCCCCCAGTTGATCGACGACCGATGAACGCTCAGCGTGGAAATGAGCTTCCCGGTCGCAATTTCCCAGACGCGGATCAGGCCGTCGAGCGTGCCGGTGACCGCAAGATCGTTGTCCAAAAATCCCCCGAAGCAGACGTCGATCGAGTGCCCTTCCAAGCTGCTTGCCAGGACAGGACGGTCGGTGCGCCATATGTGCGCGGCGCTTTCCGGGCCCGCGAAAAGGACGAGCCGATCGTCGGGCGAAAAAACGCCGAACGTGAGTCGGCGGCCGCCCGGGTAGCCCACCAATCGTTTGCCGCTGTCGACGTCCCAGATCTCGCCCGACGCCATCCCCGCGCTCAGGAGGCGACGGCCGCCGTGGTCGAGCATGCCAAACAGCCCCGTCATTGCGAGGATTGGCGTCTTCGATGCAACGTTCCAAACGTCGAGCTTGCCGTCGCTGCGCGTGGTGATTGCACGATTTGCGTCCGGCACCACCTGCTGAAAAACGAGCGGCTTGTCATCGGCGACCCAGGTCGCCTCTTCAAGGCCGGAAGATCGATTGAAGAGGTGAACGCGACCTGCCTCAGATGCCGCAATATACTTACCATTTTGCGTAAAATCCGCACTGTCTAACGTAGAGAGCGTAGCTGAGAGGACTTTGTGCTCTTCTAATTGCGCATCGGGCAACCGCCAGCGCAGCAGCTGCGCGCTCGAGCTGATGGCACTGACGGTCGAACCCGCCGCATCGACTTCGGCGGTAAACGCCATCACGCCGGCAGGCAGCTTCTCGTTGAACAGCGGCTCGGCGGGCGCCAGCGGCCAGTACGCGATCGATCCGTCGGCGCTGGCGCCGACGACGCCGCCAGGAACCACCGCCAGGTTGCGCATTTTTTCGTGCCGGCCGTAGTACCAGCCGGACGATTCGAGCCGCTTGAGATCGAACTGCCGCAGACGACCATCCGCGTAGCCCAAGATCAGCTTCGCTCCATCGGGCGTAAACAGCGCCTGTAGCGCACCGGTCCGGGCCAGCTCGAATACCGGCAGGCCGCGATTAGTGTCGAACAGCGTTGCCCCCCCCTGTTCGGTAACCACCACCAGGAGCGGCCTTCGATCAGGCGCAAATTCCAGCACCTCGACCAAGGCTTGCGTACTGGTCGCCAAGCGGCCGGCCGCCCGGTTCCCTTGCCACAGCTGAACGCCCGTCGGGTCGGCAGTTGCAATCCGACCGCTCGCCGGCTGGACGCCAACCAGGCCCACCGCCGCGACAGGACCGACCTGCCAGCGCACCCCCGATGGAATGCGGATCGTGAGTTGATTGCCCTTCTGCGCGGCCAGCCAGTGCGGGCCGCTCCAAAGGTCGTGCGCGCTGACCGGGGTTCCTGGCCAGCGCTCCATAACGCGGCCCGATTGTGCGTCGAGCATCGCGCCATCGTCGCCTTGGACCAAGATCGCGCGCCCATCGGCCATCCAGACGGCGGTCTTGGCGTTTCGGACGGCGGCCGAGGTCATTTGCCGTTTTCCGTCGGCGATTCGCCATACGGAGACGTCGGCCGACGACAACACCAAGAGTCGAGTTCCATCGGGAGCGAATGTCGGAGTGATGGCTTGCGCGCCGGGCATCGAGATCCGCCCCTTCAACTGTCCGCTGGCTGAGTCGAACAGGTCGACGTGATCTCCGAACGAGGCAGTGGCCAACCGCTTTCCGTCGCCGCTGACGTCGAACGACAGCGCGTGGGCCGGGTCCTCCTGAATGACGAATTTCTGCGCGTCGAGGAGGCGCAGGATCCGCCCGAGCATGAAGCGGATGCCCGGACCTTGACGGCCCTCTTCGAACGCAGCCTGCAGGTAGGCCAGCGCCTCGAGCGGCTTGTCTTGCAAGAGGTACTGACGCCCCTGCTCCTCGTTCGATTGCGCCAGCGCGTCCTTCGCCTCGTGCGCTTTTTGCGTCGCGACCGCGCGCTGCTCGCTCACGCGTCGATTGGCGCGCAGCAAAAACACGATGAACAGCGACAGCGCGGCGAAAGCGACCAACAACAGGCCACGGCGAATGCGCCGGCCCGCGATCGCCAAAGCCGTCGAGGCCTGACCGAACTCCTCTTCGAGCGCTGTCGATCGGCCGGGAAAGCGCTGCTGCCAGAGCTGATATTCGGCGAGCGCTTCGTCGCGCCACAAGAGGCCTCGCGGTCGTCCGCGCGCCGACCACTGCTGCGCGGCCTGACGAAGCTGATCGCGCAGGCGCGCTCCTTCGGCGTCTTCGCTGCGCCAACGAACCAGCCGCGGCCAGGCACCGAGCAGCGCTTCGTGCACGACTTCGATCTGGTCGCTCGAGCCGGGGGTCGCTTCGACATCGGCCGTCGCCAGGGTGGCGGCCACACCTTCGGAGGCGGTCAACAGGCGCGCATTGATCAGCTTTTCGAGCATCGCCTCGCCGCGCACAGGATCGCCGAGCACCTCGGTAAGCTCGCCGCGCGACACGACCGCGCGCGTCCCCTCGGCGGTGACCAAGCGGCGAAACGCTTCGTGCACCAGCTTCTGCTCTGCCGGCGACATCGTTTCGAGCGTCTGCTCGGCGTGCTGGGCCAGCGCGCCGCCGACGCCGCCCATCGCCTCGTAGGCCTTTTTCGGCAGCATGCGCACGGTGCGATCGCGCAACTCCCACAGCTTGGACGCGGTGAACGACAACAGCGGCAGCGCGCCCGGCTGCCCGACGACGGCCTGCACCATCTCCCACGGCAGCTTGGCGTCGTCGAAGGCATAACCGCTGCGCCGCGCCGGCTCGATGACGATGCGGAGGAGATCTTCGGCCGCCGGGGTGGTCACCAGCTGCAGCCCCAACGCCAGCCGTTCGCGCAGTGCGACCATCTCGTCGGCGCGGATCAAAAAATCGTCACGTAGCGTCACAACGACGCGCAACGGATCGTCGCTGCTGCGGCCGAGCTGCGCGACCAGCTCGGCGTACCGCTGGCGCTCGTCAGCGTCGCCGCACAGCGTAAACAGCTCTTCGAACTGGTCAATGACGAGCAGCAGCGCGCGGTCGTCGCCGACGCTCTCGGAGGCGCGCTTCCGGACTGCGTCGGCCATCGTTGCGGCGTCGCCCGAAGGCAGCACAATCGCGTCTTTGGCCAGTCGCGCGCGCAGCGCGGCCATCGGCTGGGAGCCGGGGCGGACGGTCAGTGTTTTCCAACCGACCGGCAAATTGGGAATCACGCCGGCCTGGACGAACGAGCTCTTGCCGGCACCCGACGGGCCGACCACCGCGACCAAGCCTTGGATGCGCAGCCGGTTGACCAGCGACTCGGCCTCGCGCTCGCGGCCGAAGAACACCGCCGCGTCCTCGGGGCGAAAGGTCGACAGCCCGCGATAGGGAGCGCGCTCGTCGAGCGGCGAGGCTCCTTTTTCGTCGGCCGCGATCATCAGGGAGCGCGACAGCTCCCAGAAGGCCTCCTCCTGTCGCTCGAAGCCGGCCGGCAGCGCGACCAACCGTGCAGCGCCACTGCCATGACGGCCCTGCCCTTCGAGCAAAAACAGCTCCTCGGGCGCGCCCGGCGTCGGCTGCGCAATTTGCAGCAGCGGATAGAGCGACAGGACCACGGCGCCGTCGGCGTCGACCAAGAGCGGATGACCGTCTTGCAAGTCGCCGGTGCACAGCATCGTCGAGCGGCGGGGCAAACGCACACCCATCCAGCGCTCGGCGCGTCCGCCGCGCGGCACCACCAGCTGGTAGGACGACAGGAACAGGAGCGCGTCGAGCAGCTTGGCCACCGCCGGCAGACTGCGTTCGAGGAGCACCTGAATCTGCGCCTCGCTGCCGCTGGTGATCGCCTCGTCGCGCAGCCCGAACAGCGCGGCGAACGCGTCGACCGTGCGCTCCTGCCCTTCGTCATCGTAGAAAAGCGCGACCAGCTCCGGGACGGGGTACACGTCACGCCGCTTGGCAAACGGCCGGCACAGCTCGCGCACCAGCGACACCCACTCCACGTCGTCGAGCCCGCGCCGCCGGAGCTGCCGTAAAAGCTCGCCCACCAGCTCCGAATCGGTGGCCTCGCCCGAGCCGACGCGCGTCCGGCAGCTGAGCGAGAGCAGCCCGAGAAGCCGAATGGCCACGTGCAGTACCAGCCACATCGCGTCGCGCGCCTGATGCGCATTGTGAGCCGCGGCCAGCGCACCGACGGCCTCGGCGAGCGGCTGCGGCGCCTCTTGCATCGCCGTTTGCCGCGTTTCTTCGGCCAGCTCCGGAATGGTGCTCCGCTCGGAGGTCAGACCGGCGGCCTGGCGCAGCGCCTCGCCGAACGCGATCGCCGTCTGATAGCGGTCTTCTTTACTCTTGGCCAGCGCCTTACGCAGCACGGCTTCGACTTCGGGGGGAAACGCTCCGCCCATCGGCGGCATGGGCTTGGTCGAGTGGGCCAACGCGATGGCCCGCGTCGACTCTTCCCAAAAAGGCAAGCGTCGGGTCAGGCATTGATAGGCCAAAACGCCGAGTGAATAGATGTCGGTGCGCGCGTCGACTTGCCCGTCGTCGTCCCACTGTTCGGGAGCCATGTACGGGGGCGAGCCCATGGCCTCGCCGGTGGCCGTCAGATCGCGCGTGCTGGGTGCGGGCGGGGTGTGCTTGACCGGGGAGCGTTCGGCGGCCGTGACTTGCGCCGAGCCGGTCAGGTCGATCGCCACTGGTGTTGCGTGCTCTTCGGCCGAGCCCGCCGCGCTGGCGGCGACTGCGCGCTGGGCCATGCGGTTCTCATCACCCGCGTTGTCCTCGGTCAAAAGGACCCGCTTGGCGATGCCGAAATCGAGCAGCTTGGGCAGGAGGCGACCGGCCCGCGACATGACCATCACGTTGGCCGGCTTCAGATCGCGGTGCACGATTCCCTGCTCGTGCGCGGCGTGCACCACTTCGCAGATACGCTCAAGCAGCGGCGCGAATCGACCGAGCGGCATCGCCCCTTGCAAGCGCAACAGATTGTTGAGCGGAATGCCGCGCACCAGCTCCATGGCGATCCACAACACGCCGTCCGGCTCGGCGCCGAACGCGTAGATATGCGCGGCGTAAGGATGATCGAGGCGCGATGCGAGCTGCGCTTCGCGCAAGAACCGCTGCACGAGATCGAGGCGCGAGCGATGGCTGCGCTGCAAAACCTTGACGACGGCGGCGCGATTGAGGGCCGGTTGCTCGGCGCGATAGACGCTGCCGAATCCACCTTCGCCAATCTTGGTGCGAAGAGTAAATTCGCCTAATGTGCGATTTAGGAGCGGATCAGTCGTTGCGGTGGCGTTCACCACGGGGGCGTTCGGAAGTTATCACGAGGGCGGATACGGGAGGTGTTGCCGCGACCGAAGCAATCGACGGTCGGCTCAGCCCCAGCCCACATTAAACGCGAAGTTGAAGTTATAGCCTGGCATGGCGTACTGATCGGCGGTGCTAATGTTGCTCCCGATTGGCCGCCCGGCGCCGACGGCGACGCAATTGTACCCGTAGCTGCCGCCCCCCTGCGCTTGTCCCAGCTCCGGGGCCGATAGCGATTTTAGGCTCTCCCTGTTCAGCGTGAGTTTGCCTGCGTTGGGTATTCGCTTCATGCGAGACCTCCGTTTTGTTTGTGAACGAAAGAAGCATAAGCCACCCCACGAAATAACTGCAAGCAAATAAAAAGACCGCGCCGAGCGGAACTAGTTACGAGCCGCCGGACTAGGACTTTGAAATCAATGATCCGTATAACTTCGCGCCATTAGGACTCCACCCCGCAGCTGATAGACATTCCGAGCCGCCGCTGCGGCCAACTCCCCGGAGTTGCCGCTGAAGCTTGGCAACTGCCACGCGGCCACTCGCCCGTCGGCACCCGCCGTCGCCATGTCGCTGCCGCGCGCCGCCCCCCAGTTGACCCCCGCCGTGTGCAGGTTGAGCTTCGCGACCAGCTTCGCGGACGGCCAATCCCAGACGCGCAGCGTGCCATCCAGCGTTCCGGTCACGACCAGCTGCTCGTCGAGAAACGCCGCAAAGCCGATGTCGATGGGATGACCTTCGAGACTGGCCTCGACGAGCGCTCGGTCGGTGCGCCAGACATGCGCGGCGTTCTCGGTGCCGGCCAAGAGCAGGTGCGCCCCGCTCGGGCTGAAGACCCCGAGGTTCAAGGCACGGCTCGACGGGTAGTGCACTTCGCTGTCGCCACTGGCCGCGCTCCAGATGGTGGCGCCGTCATTGCCAGCGCTCAGAATCCGCTGCGAGCTGCCATCGAACACGACGGTCGTCTGGTTGACGGTCGGCTTGAGCGCTCGCAAAAGGGCATGAGAGTGGCGATCCCAGAGCCGAATATCGCCCGCGGCCGACGACGTCGTGACGATGCGCATGCCGTCGGGCGACAGCTGCGCGAAGGTCAGGGGCTGCGGATGCGCCTGCCACTCCCACTCTACGGTCCGCGTCGTCAGGTTCCACAGCTGCACATAGCCAGACGAGGTGGAGAGCACGAAGCGGGCGCCATCCTCGAAGGTGGCCATTTGCGGCGCGCCGTGGTGGCTGCTCAGGTCGAGGCGGTCGCGCACGGTTCCGTCGGACAGGCTCCAGCGAACGACTTTGCCATCAGAGGTCGTGGCCAGGACTGTGTTGTTGGCGCGGTCGACGGCCGCGCTCAGCCCCTGCACACCGTCGGGCAACTTGGCGACAAAGGTCGGCTCGCGCGGTTGCAGATCGAAGAGCGCAATCGAACCGTCGGCACTGGCGGCGAGCAGTCCGCCGTCGACGAACACCGCCGCGTAGATGGTGTCGCGCCGGCCATAGAGCCACGCGGTCGGCTGCCAGCTCGGCACATCGTAGAGCCGGATGCGCCCATCGGTGTAGCCGAGCGCGAGCCGTTTTCCGTCGGGGCTGAAGACCGCGGTCGAGGCGCCGGTCTCGGCCAGGGTCGTCTGCTTGCGCGTCTCGACGTCGAAGACCGTGGCCGAGCCGCCGTTGCCAACGGCCAATACGAGAGGCGAAGCGCCGGGAGCAAACAGCAGCAAGCGCTGTTCGTCGACCTGGCCGTGCAGGATGCTCGCGACACCTCGGGACCAGACGCGGATGCCGACCTCGTCCGCAGTCGCGACACGCCCGGTCGCCGGCTGCACGTCGGTCATCGAGACCGTGCCGACCGGCTCGACATCCAGGCGTGTACCGTCGGAGGCGCGGACGATCAGCCGCTTGTGCTCCTGGCTGACGAGCGGCCGCACCCCTTGATGCGCGGCCAGGTAGTGCTGCACGACGCCGCCCCAGCGCTCCACGGTCTGGCCGGTCGCGACGTCGACCACGCAGCCGCCTTTGAGGTCCTGCGCCGAGAGCCGGCGACCGTCGGCCGACCAGCTCATCATCAGTCCGTTGGCGCACGAAAATGGCTGGGGCGCGGCCCCGCCCGCAGGCTTCCAGATCCATAACCCAGCGCCGCCGATGGCCAGGCTCTGGCCATCCGGGCTGAAGGCCACGGCGCTCAACCGTTTGCCGGGAATCGCGACCTCTGCGACCCGGTGGCCGTCGCTCGTGTCGAGCACCTTTGCGTGGTCGGCGCCGGTCACCAAAGCGACCAGCTTGCCATCGCTGCTGACGTCGAGAGTCAAGCCGTTGGGC
>JBBQIO010000104.1:0-9002 GCA_038325015.1 Polyangia bacterium | reverse complement strand
GGCCATGTAGCCGAACTTGCCGAAGCCCATGTTGGGGTTCGAGCCGGCAATGCGAATCGAGCTTTTGGCGATCCCGAAGTCGATGACCTTGACCTCGCCCTCGAACGACACCATCACGTTGGGCGGCGAGATATCGCAATGCACGACCGCGAGCGCCTGCCCTTGGTCGTCGGTGCGGCGATGCGCGTAGGCCAGCCCCGCGGCGAGCTCGCGCACGATGTACAGGCACAGGTCGTGCGGCAGCCGGGTGTGCAAATCGCGCTGCCGCGCCACCAGCCGGCGCAGGTCGCGCCCCTCGACGTATTCGAGCGCCAGGAAGTAGTCACCGTCGACGCGCCCGACCTCGAAGACCGGAGCAATGTTGGCGTGGTTGAGCTTGATCGCGACCTGCGCTTCGTCGATGAAGCGCTTGATGAACTCTTCGTCGGCGGTCAGGTTGGGCAGAACCTTCTTGATGATGACCAGCTTTTCGAAGCCCTGGATCTCGCCCAGCTTGGCCAAAAAGATCTCGCCCATGCCGCCGCGCGACAGCCGCTTGAGCAGGAGGTAGCGGCCGAAGACGAGCGGAAGCTCGCCCCCTGGCGACGACTCACCTCTGTCCTCGATAGGGGCGTGCATCGACGGGCCGCAGTCTACCATCGCCTTGGCGAATTTGATTTCGCCCTATTTTGTTGCGGGTTTTTGCTAGATTGCACGCCGTGTCGGACCTTTTTCGCATGGACGTCGCCAGGCTCGCCCGGCTCGTGTTGGCGGGCGTCGTGCTGGGCAGCTGCCAGGGGCGGGTGGCGGTCGACTTTGCGGTCGATGAGCCGACGCTCGGCGCGCTCGATCCGCTCGCCTCGTCGGTGACGTCCTATCAGCTGACCGGCGCGGATGGCACCGTGCTCGGCAGTGTGTCGGCGCCCAACAGGGGCAACTCCGACGGAGGGGTGGCGCCAGTCGCGGCCCGGCTGCCGCTCGGCACGCTCCCCATCTTGCCCACCCCCGAGGATATGACGCTGTCACTCTTTTCCGGGACGACGTTGGCCGGCATCGCACGCCTGTACGACGTGACGCTCAAGAAAAGCCAGAGCGCCAACTACGTCGCCTACGTCCGAAAGCCGCTGGTGTTCGTCGGCAGCGCGATGCCGTTCGAGAGCAACCGCAACAACGCGCTGTCGGCGGGCGAGATTCTCGACGCGTCGAGCTCGTCCAACGATTTGGCCAAGGGGCCGTCGAGCGCCACGACGAAGGCTCCGGCGCTGCCCAGCGGCACCGGCGCGATCGCGACCACCTCCGACGGACGTTTTGCATTTTGTGCCGCCGACAGGGCGATCCAGCGGTTCGACACGGGATCCGGGCAGGTCAGCCTGGCGACCATGCTGCCGTTTGCCGCCACCACGCTGGCGGTAGCGCCCAGGGACGCTGCGCTGTTTGCGCTCGAGACGCACGCCGGTGGCGGCACGCTGGCGCTGTTCAGCGATCTGGCGCCGCTGACCGGCGGCGGCGAAGCGACGCCGATCGTCGTCACGCTCACCGTGGAGCCGCGTAAAGCGATTTTTTCGGCCGACGGGACGCGGGTCTACGTGCTGGGCGGCGGCGTTCCAACCGATCCGTGCAGCGCGCTCACCGCACCGGGCAGCAATTCGATCTTAGTCTTCGATCTGAATGGCAGTCTCAAGGCGACCTGGACGCTGCCCGATTTCGTCAGCGACTTGAGCGTGGCCGCCAACGGCACCGTCGTCTTGTCCCAGTCGGTGGCCAACCGGGTCTCGACCATGGAGCCGACCACAGCCTCGGGTAAGGTGACCCCGGCCCAGCTGTTCGTTGCGCAATGTCCGAGCGCGATCCGCGTGCTCGGCCGGCAGGTGTTCGTGGTCACCATGGCGCGCGACAAGCAGTTCACCAACGCGTTCGACTTGTTGCGCGGCACGCTCGACGGCGGCAATCCGGTGCCGCTCGGCTTCGGCGCGTCGTCGTACGACGTGTCGACCAACGACAACGGAACGCCCGACGGCAACA
The DNA here is from genome assembly GCA_038325015.1 of Polyangia bacterium. Classification (GTDB taxonomy): domain Bacteria; phylum Myxococcota_A; class Polyangia; order Palsa-1104; family Palsa-1104; genus JBBQIO01. The sequence goes on along the minus strand of JBBQIO010000104.1, from coordinate 7,001 downwards.
CCAACGTGCTGATCGCAATCAACGCCATCTCGGTGTTTGGCGAGGAGCTGACGCTCTCGCCCGACGGCACGACCGCGGTCTTCAGCACGCGCACGCACTACCGTGAAAACATGCAGCCGTTGACCGTGACCGGCCTGAGCTGCACCGCCAACTTCGACATGGTCGAATATGGCCGCTACTCGTTCGATACCTCGACCGGCGGCGCGGAATACGAGACGCGCGCCATCCTTCCTGTGACCGCCGGCAGCTCGACCTGCATCGTGTGCGACGACGGATCGTTCGGCAGCTTCGACCTGTCGTGCCCGCCCCTGCCGGGCGATCGCGCCGTCGGCCTGGCTGCGATGTTCGGAGGGCCGTAGCTATGGCGAGCGCTCGCTCGGTGGTCTTGGTGGTCGCGCTTTTTTCGGCGTGCATTTCCACTGCACGGGCTGAACAGCCGGTGCATCCGACGGTCGCCGTGCTCGAGTATCGCGCCGGCGCGCGTGGCGCAGTCGACATCGGCGAGCGGCTCGCCGATCTGCTCGTGAAGAACGCCGCGTTCTCGGTCGTCAGCCCACGCGAGGCGCGGCGGCGCATCGGGGCACGCGTCGATGCCGAGGTAGCCCATTGCGCCGGCGATCCGGCGTGCCTGGCGCGCATCGGGGCGCAGCTCGACGCGGGCGAGGTCTTGAGCATCGGTATCAGTCAGCTCGGCGACGTGGTGATCGCGCTTTCGCGCATCGACGTCAACCATCCGGCGCAGCGGCTGCGCCTGGCCGAATCGCTGGCCCCCGAGAGCGAGCCCAGCGACACCGACCTGCTCGGCTGGCTGCGCCAGCTCTATCCGCCGGAGGCGTTTCGCCGCTTCGGCGCGATTCGGATCAAGTCTGACGTCGACGGCGCCGAGGTGCGGATCAACGGTGAGCCGCGCGGCAAGACCCCGCTGGCCAATGCATTGTCACTGCGCGCCCCGGCCAGCTATCAGCTCGAGCTCGGGCGGCGCGGGTATTTGCCGTTTGCCGCGCGCATCGACCTTCTTCCGGACGCCACTGTCGAAGTGCGCGCGTCGCTCTCGCCGTCGGAGCACGCTCTGGTCTGGTATAAGCGCTGGTACGTCTGGGCGATCATCGGCGGCACGCTGGCGGCGGCCGGCGGAGGGTTGGCGATCTACTACGGCACGCGAACCAGCGGCGCGCCACAAGGTTTCATTACGTTCCCATAGACCGGGAGGCTTCCAGGTCGACTCAAACTGGATCGTCGGGGCCCAGGTCGAGCAGCATGACCACCGCGTCTTCGCGATTGTCGACGTAGTAGTTAGGCCGAATGCCGACCGCTCGAAAGCCGTACTTGCGGTACAGGCGATTGGCCGGCAGGTTCGAGCGCCGCACCTCCAGCGTTAGGTAGCGCGCCTGTTTGCGATGCGCGAAGCCGATCACGTGCTCGAGCAGCCGGGCCGCATGGCCTTGCCGGCGCGCCGAGCCACGCGTCGCGACGTTCAAGATGTGCACTTCGTCGCGCACCAGCCAGTAGTTGACGAACGCCAGGAGCTCGCCGCCATTTTGCGGCCGCGTGCGCAACAGGTCGACGTGGGCCCACGAGCGATCCAGCTCCTCGACGAAGATCTGGCGCACCCAAGGCGACTGATGGCTGCTCTCTTCGATGACCATCACCTCATCGAGATCGACGCGCTTCATCGGCACGATCTGGAAGCGCCGATCGGCCATGGTCACTCTTTTTCGGAAACTCTCGGCGGCTCGGGAAGGGCCGGCTCACCGCGCGCAACACGCTCGTCGAAACCCGGCTCGACGTAAATTCGGCGCAGCCGCGGCAGCACCGCGCGCAGCCGCGCCTCCATCTCATTGATCCGCACTTCGAGTCGGCGCACGTCGAGTGAGCCGTCGAACTGCACCTTGATCGCTGCGATGACCTCCTGCGGCCCCATATGCATGGTGCGCAGATGGACCAAAGAGACCACGTCGGGATGGGACGAGACAATCTGACGAATGGTGGCGTCGTCCGCCGCGTTGACGCTGCGGCCGATGAGCAGGCTCTGCGTGTCGCGCCCGAGCACAAAGGCCACCGACCCGAGCGCCAGCCCGACGACGATCGACGCCGCGCCGTCCCACACCAGATTGCCGGTCCGATGGCTCAGATACAAACCCGCGCCGGCAATCGCCAGACCAAACAGCGCCGCCAGATCTTCGAACAGCACGGTCAGCACCGTCGGATCGCGGGCCTCGATCAAGGTGCGACGCAGCCCGCGGCCGGCGCGAATGTGCCGGAACTCCTTCATGGCCACGCTGAACGAATAGCTCTCGAGGACAAACGAGATGGCGAGCACGATGTACGCCCATTTCGGGTCGCCCAACGTCTCGGATGGATCATTGCGATGGAGGATGCGCTCGATGCCCTGGTGAATGGAGAAGCCGCCGCCCAGGCCGAAAATGCTGAGCGCGACCATGAACGCCCAAAAGTAATTCTCCGGCCCGTAGCCGAACGGATGCTCGGCATCCGGTGGACGCGCCGAGCGCCGCATACCGATCAGCAGGAACAGCTGATTGGCGCAGTCGGCCAAAGAGTGGCTGGCCTCGGCGGCCATCGCGGTCGAGCGCGAGATAAAGGCCGCGACAAACTTGAACACGGCGATGAGCACGTTGATGGCCAGCGCCGCGATGACCACGCGGACGCTGCCTCCTTCGGACTCCTCTTCGTGCTTGTCTTCGTGCTCGTCGGGGGGCGGCGGGGCGGCTGGGCTGGCTGGAGTTGGGGACGACACGGGCGACATCGTAACAGGCAACGGCCGCTTCAGTCACTCAGCCCCGAGCGGCGGCAATAAAGCGACCAGCCGGGCCCAGAGCTCGTCGATGCCCTCACCAGTCGTCGCGGTCAGCATGATCAACCGACGCTTCTCGGCGTTGACCGGATTGCCAAGGGCCGCGGCCAGCTCGCCGGCCAGCTTCTCGGCCGCCGGTTTGCGCGCGTGCTTGGGCAGCTGATCGCACTTGGTCATGCCGATGAGCACGGGCACGCCGCGATCCTGCAGCCAGTGAATGATCTCGGTCTCGTCGATCTCGGCGGTGCGGCGGGCGTCGATCAAGAGCACACACGCGCGCAGGGTCTTGCGGTGGCCGAGGTAGCTCTCGACGAAGCCGCGCCAGCCCTGGCGCTCACTGCGGCTGACCTTGGCGTAGCCGAACCCGGGCAGGTCGACGAGTCTGAGCGGGTGCCGCTCGCTGTTGCCGTCGATCAAGTCCAGCCCGTAGAAGTTGATGAGCCGCGTGCGGCCCGGTGTCGAGCTGGTGCGCACCAGTCCATTGCGCCCTAAAAGCGCCGCCAACAGCGTCGACTTGCCGACGTTGGAGCGCCCGGCGATGGCGATCTCGGGGGGGCCTTCGACGGGCCAAAACGCCTGATCGGTGGCGCCAGAGGTCAGAAACTCCGCATTCGCGACGCCGTAGCGCCGTTTGCCGGGCGGCGCACCTGAATGAGAGTTGGCCATCTTGGGGGCCGTCTATAACATGGCGACGTGCGCACGATTGGACTCACGGGCGGCATCGGCTCAGGCAAGTCGACGGTCGGCCGCATGCTAGCCGCGCACGGAGCCAGCGTCCTCGACGCCGATCAGGTGGCGCGCGACGTCGTGCGACCGGGGACGCCAGCCTATGTCGAGCTCGTGCGGCTGTTCGGATCTGAGATCGTGTTTCCGACGGGCGAGCTCAACCGGCAGCGACTCGGGGCGTTGGTCTTTAGCGACCTCGAAAAGCGCGCGCAGCTCAACGCCGTCACCCATCCGCAGATCGCCATCCAGAGCGCCGCGCGCCTCGAGCAGCTCCGCCAGTCGGGTGCGGCATTGGCGGTCTATGAAGCGTCGCTGCTCGTGGAAAACGGCAGCTATCGCGCGTTTGATGGGCTCCTGGTCGTCCACTGCCGCGTCGAGCTGCAGGTCGAGCGAGCCATGGCACGGGTGCCGATCGACGGCGTGATCCTCGACGAGGCGCAGATCCGCGCGCGCATCGCCGCACAAGCCCCGCAAGAGGCGAAGATCGCGGCCGCGACCTGGCTCATCGATTCGAGCGGAGCTATCGATGACGTGCGCCGGCAGGTGGACGCGCTCTGGCCCGAGCTGACAAACGGCCTTTTGCGCGCGGGCCAGTCGTGAGACAAGAGGCCATGCTTCCCGTCGACGTTGCGCTGGTCACCGGGTTTCCCTCGTTCACTGCGCGGCGGCTGGTTGAGCGCCTGCTGCGCTTTGCCGACGACCGGGTGCTGCTCTTGGTGCGCGATCGCTTCACGCGCGAGGCCGATGAATTCGTCGCCACGCTCCCCGCCGAAGCGCGGGCACGCGCCAGCATTCTTTTGGGCGACGCCTCCGACATGGACCTCGGCTTGGCCGGCGGCGAATACAAGCGGCTGACCGAAGAGCTCACCGCCATCCACCATACGGCGTCGCTCTACCATGTCGGACACGAGCGGGCCGAGGTCGCGCGCGTCAACGTCAAAGGCACGCGCACCGCACTCGATCTGGGGGCCGAATGCGGCAAGCTGCGCCGCTTCGTACACTGGTCGACGGCGCAGGTCTCAGGGCTGCGATCCGGCGTCATTCTCGAAGAGGAGCTCGACTGCGGGCAGCGCTTCCGCAACCCCTTCGAAGAGACCAAGTTCGAGGCCGAGCTCTTGGCGCGCGATTTTGCGCGGCGCATCCCGGTCACGGTCGTACGGCCCGGAATCATCGTCGGCGACTCGAAGACCGGCGAGATCGATCGCCACGACGGGCCCTACCACCTGTTGACGCTGATCTTGTCGTCGCCGCTCGACGTCCATTTGCCGCTGCCGGGGCGCGGTGCAGCTCCACTGAACATCGTACCGGTCGATTTCGTGGTCGAGGCCGCGAGCAGCTTGGCCAAAGATCCGCGCGCCGCCGGCGGCACGTTCCACCTCACCGACCCGTGCCCGTTTTCGTCGCGCACAGTGTACGAACTGGTGGCGCAGCGCGCCGAGAAAAAAGGGCCGCGCGGTTTCATCCCGATGGCCCCGATGGGGCTGACCCGCGCGCTGTTGCGGGCCCCCGGACTGGAGCGGCTGACGCGCGGCGCGCGCGATCTCATCGACGCGTTCAACCACGTTGCGCTGTACAACGCGCGCCACGCCATGGCGCTGCTCGACCAAGGCGTCGATGGAAAACGCATCCAGTGCCCGCCGTTCGACAGCTACGTGGGACCGTTGGTGCACCACGTGCGCGACCTGCAGGCGGCGCGCAAGCGCCGGATCGACGAAGAGACCCCTGACCCATTCGGGTGACCCTTCGGACAGCGCGAGGATCGTCCTCGCGAAACCTTACACACGCCCCTGTGATCCAGACACGCGCGTTTCCGCCCCCTGCCCTTCCATCGCCCGAGCGATGGGATATCATGGTCCGATGCCTCGCTTCTTTGCTCTGTCCGCTCTGCTCCTCGTGATCAGCGGATCCGCCTTGGGCGCGCCTCCCTCCCCGACGGTCAGCCCGACGCCGCGCAGCGAAGTGCTGATGACTCCGACCGACCCGGCAGTCGCCCTACCGCCGACCGCCGACGACATCGAGCTGGCCAAGGCGCACTACAAGACGGGCGAGATTTACTACGACCACGGCCGCTATCCCGACGCTGCGCACGAGTTCGAGGAGGCCTATCGCCTGTCGCATCGCGCCGCGCTTCTCTACAACATGGGCAAATCGTACGACGCGGTGGGTGATTCCGCGCGCGCGCTCATCGCCTACCGCCGCTTCTTGGAGCAGGTCCCGAACTCGCCGGATCGCCCCGAGGTTGAAAAACGCGTCGCCGCGCTGGTGACCCTGGTGGGCCGGGTGGAGATTCACTCCACGATCGACGGCTCGACCGTGCGCATCGACGGGATCGACGTGGGCGAGACTCCGCTGCAGAGCGCGCTCGAGCTCAACCCCGGCGGCCATCTCGTCGAGGTCGCCCACGAGGGCTACGCGACCTGGCATTCCGAGCCGATCATTGTTTCGGGGCGTTCAATCACCATCGAAGCGGATCCGAAATCGCTGGTCAAGGTTGAGGTTATTCGCATCGAGGCGCCTGCCGAAAAACCCAAGCCGGTCTACAAAAAATGGTGGCTGTGGACGATCGTCGGCGTGGTCATCGTCGGCGGTGCGGTCGCGGCGGCCGTGCTTACCACGCAAGGTTCTGGCGTCAGCGGCCCGTCGCTGACACTTCCGGGTGTGCGCGCACCATGACGCCCACCGCTGATTCCCGTCAAAGGAGCTTCCGATGAAACGAGCGCTCGCTCTGTATTGGCTGCCGCTCGCACTTTGGGCCGGCTGCTCAGGCAAGCCCGATCTCGCTCTGCACTATGTGCTCAGCGGATTGACGCCGCAAAACGTGGAGCGCATCGAGACGCTGATCACCGTGGATCCCTTGGACAAGCGTGAGTTCTACGCCGACCAACCCTATCGCTCGGTGGCCACCGGCATCGGCTACGAGGTCGGCGAATTCAACGGCTCCAAGACGCGCGCGCTGGCGCTCTATCACGATGGATCGCTCGGCTGGCAGGCCGAGGCGAAGTTCACCTTCACACTCTTGCCGCCGTCGGGAGAGTCGTCCCCGGCGCTCGATGTCCAGGCCAGCGCCTACGACGCCGAAGGCAATGTGTTGAGCCGAACCACGACCGTCAAGGCGACGTTTGGCAAGGACGGGAGCCTGACGTTGACCCTGACGGACCAGCGCTGCGGCGGCAAAGAGATCTGCGACACCTCCGACAGCTGCTGCAACAGCAAATGCATCAACACGACGTCCGATGTCGCCAACTGTGGTGGCTGCGGCAAAAGCTGCAGCAAGATCGGCGACGCCTGCGCTGGCGCGACCTGCACCTGCGCCGGAGGCTCGGCGTGTACCGGCGCGGCCACCTGCTGCGCCGACCGCGGCTGCTTCGACGTGCAGACCGATCCCAATAATTGCGGCGGCTGCGGCCGGCAGTGCAACCCCGGCGAAAGCTGTGTGGGCGGCAGCTGCCATTGCGCCAGCAAT
>JBBQIO010000103.1:0-9002 GCA_038325015.1 Polyangia bacterium | reverse complement strand
GTGTCTCCTTCTTCGCGAGGCCCGGTAACATGCGGGCCTCAATACCCTCATCGGGGCGGATGACTTAAGCCATCCGCCTCGCGCCGTCAAGCAGCGAGGTGCTAGCTAGACATCGAGGCGATGAATTCGCCGTTCGAGTCGGTCTTCTTGATCTTGTCTTTGAGAAAGTCCATCGAGTCGATGACGTTGAGCGGGTGCAGCAGATCGCGAAGGATGCGCGTGCGATCGAGCGTCTGCGCCGGCAAGAGCAGCTCCTCTTTGCGCGTGCCCGACTTGTTGATGTCGAGGCACGGGAAAATGCGTCGCTCCATGAGCTTCCGGTCGAGGTGGATTTCCGAGTTGCCGGTGCCCTTGAACTCTTCGAAGATGACTTCGTCCATGCGCGAGCCGGTGTCGACCAGCGCGGTGGCGATGATGGTGAGCGAACCGCCCTCCTCAATATTGCGCGCGGCGCCGAAAAAGCGCTTCGGCTTGTGCAGCGCGTTCGAGTCGACGCCGCCCGATAGGATCTTGCCCGACGGCGGCACGACCGTGTTGTAGGCGCGCGCCAGACGCGTGATCGAGTCGAGCAGAATGACCACGTCCTTGTTCATCTCGGCCAGGCGCTTGGCCTTCTCGATGACCATTTCGGCCACCTGCACGTGGCGCGCGGGCGGCTCGTCGAAGGTCGACGAAATGACCTCGCCCTGCACCGTGCGCTGCATGTCGGTGACCTCTTCGGGCCGCTCGTCGATGAGTAGGACGATGAGCACGACCTCTTTGTGGTTCGCGGTGATCGCCTTGGCGATGTTTTGGAGCAGCACCGTTTTGCCGGCGCGCGGCGGCGACACGATAAGGCAGCGCTGCCCCTTGCCGATCGGGCACAGCAAATCGACGATGCGCGTCGAGTACTCGCGGTTGTCGTACTCGAGGTTTAGGCGCTTGTTGGGGTAAAGCGGGGTCAGGCTGTCAAACGCGATCTTCTCGCGCACGGCATCGGGCGACTCATTGTTCAACCGCTCGACCTTGAGGAGCGCGAAGTAGCGCTCCGAATCCTTGGGCGGACGAATCTGCCCCTCGACGGTGTCGCCGGTGCGCAAGCCGAACCGACGAATCTGCGACGGCGACACGTAAATATCGTCGGGACCTGGCAAGTAGTTGTAATCCGGCGAGCGGAGAAAGCCGAAGCCGTCGGGCAGCGTCTCGAGGACGCCGTCGCCATAGACCTCGCCGCGGTTGGTCGCGGTGTGTTGTAGGAGCGCGAAGATGAGGTCCTGACGGCGCATGCCGCTGGTGCCTTCGACGTTGAGCTCCGTGCCCATATGGACCAGTTCGCTCATCTTCTTGCGCTTCAGCTCGCTCAGATTCATTGGCGTGTCCTCGTTGCCTTTCCTGGGTGAAGTTTGCGGGTGTCGATGGGGTGATGACGTGGCCGGTTTGGCCTCTGACGTTCTGACGTGGTGGCGTTCTGGCGTTCTGGCCTTTTGGGCTTCTCGGCTGGTGTGTGCTGCCGAAAGAATCGATGGATTGGGGGTGCTACTGGTCGCTGTGAAGGCTGTGACGAACCGGCACGCTAGGCAACTCCGGAAATGGTGTCAAGTCTATTTGGACGGAGTCCGACAGAGTTACGCAGCGTCTTCGTTGGATCCCGACTGCCGGGCCGGCGGCGGCGAGTCGCTGCCCTGGGGCGCGGGAGCACCGTCGGACTGGCCGCCTTCGGCGCTGCCGTGCGGCACCTCGCGCAAGATCGCGTCGAGCCGCTGATGCAGCTCGAACTCCTCTTTGCGATCGACCGCTTCGCCGGCGGTGAACAGCTCGAAGAAGAGCAGCTCGTTCAGGCCGCGGTGCAGGTAGTCGATGCGGTTGTCGGCCGGCGCGAAGTGCAAGTTGGCGAGCAGCGCCTCGCGTGGCAGACGCCCGTCGTGCTCGAGCATGATGCCGACGAACAGCGGCGCGAACTCGGAGGTCGAAGAGAAGAACGACTCGAGCCCGCGCGACAACAGCTCCTGGCTGCCTTTGGCCTGCAGCGCAGCGAAGATCTTGACGTACACGGCGTTGAACGTGTCGATAATGCGCAGCTGCACCTCGTCGACCGAATAGCCGGCGGCGACGGTCTTGACCTCGAGCGCCACGGCTTGGTCGCGGATCTGCACGAACCCCGCGGACAGGAGCTGAAACAGCGTCTTGGTGGTCTCGAACTCGCCCAGGTGCGACAGGCGCGCGACCTGACCGAGGTCGCTCTTGCCGTCGACCAGACCGAGCACGCGCTGCTCGCGCGGGCCAAGGCGCTCACTCGGCTGCGGCTCGCGCCGGATCAAGACCAGTGCGGGCGACGGCAGTTTCTGGCGAAAGTAGGACAGCTCGTCGATGCGCCGCACGCCCTCGAACAGGAGCTGCTTGGTCGACAGCTTGAGCTGCGAGGTCGGACCCTCCTCGTCGCCAGTGCGGTAAAAATAGAAGGACCCCTCGCGGACGGCCAGAAGGCTGAAGAAGATCTCTTCGACCTGCTTGCGCACGTACGTGTAAAGGTCGTGGGCGGTTAGCGCGCCCTGCTCGACAAGAACGTGGCCGATGCGCGCGCCGCCGCCCGAGGATTTGAGCGCCTCGGCGAGCGCCTCCTCTTTGACCACGCCGTAGCGGTAGAGGATCGCCCCGAGCCGATCTTCGGGCAGGTTGGAGGCGGCGGTGCGAATGTCGCCGCGGCGGAAATGGACGGTCTTGCGCGTCGCGTTGTCGACCAATGCCAGCTGGCCCGACCAAGCGTTCGAGAAAATGAAGTGGATGATGTCGATGAGCCCGCCCACCGCGCTGACATCGCCGGCCAGCGCCACCTGGCCGTAAAAGATGGCACTCGACGAGGTCTCGCCGCGCGACAAATTCGAATCGCGGGCCGCGCGCTGCATCAAGATGAGATCGCCGGTGGTCGGCAAGACGCGGTAACGACCCGGATGAGCGGCAAGGCGGCGCTGCGCTTCGAGGTCTAGGCCGAGGTGTCCATCGGGCTCTATGATTACAAGGTTACGGTCATCTGCCACGGCGGTATTGTATCAAATCAGACGCGAGTTTTTCAACTGGCTTTGCGTGTTAGGCTGGCGCCGCAAACCTTTCCAGACGGCCGGCGAGGGCTCCGAATGATGTCGATAGACATCGAAGAACGTAGAATTATTTCAATAATTTACTGAATTTCAAGTCCCCCCCCAGGAACAGCGATGAATCCAGCTCCGCCGCAGCCAGCTCCCGCACAACCGCAACCGGGGCCCGTCACGCTCGATCGATCGCGCCGCCAGTCGATCGTGCTTTATCTGCAGGACGTGCTGGCCAAAAAAAGCGTTGCTTGTTTTGACAGCAGCGACGGTGGCGGCGATCCAGACGCCGCCCGTTTTATCGTCGAGCAGGGGGCCAGCCGAGCCCAGAGCGTTGCCGCCCACAGCCAGGGAACCTTCGATGTGCTGGTGGCTCTCGAAGTGCTCCCGGCAACTTTGCCCGACGTACTGCGTGCGGCCAAACGGCTGCTGACCAAGGAGGGCACGCTGGTCGTGGGTGGGCCGAGCCGGGACCGTCCGGGGGCGCAGATTGGGGTCTCCTATTTCGAGATTCTCGATGCCCTCGAGCCGCAGTTCGACGACGTGCGGATTGCCGGTCAGGCGCCATTTTTCGGCGCCACGCTGGTCGAGTACGGAATCACCGATCCGGAGCCGATCATCGATGGGCGCCTGGTCGAAAAGGGAGAGCGGGTCGAGTGGTATGTCGCGGTGGCCGGAAAAGCACGGGCGCGGCGCAACGGCTATGCGGTCATTCAGCTGCCGCGTGCCCCCGATACGCATACGCATACGCAGACGGAGTCGGTGTCGGCCAAGACCGTCGCGCCCGACCCTGAGCTCACTGAGCTGCGCCAGAGATTGTCGGCCCGCGAGCGCCATGTCGACGAGCTGCAGCGGACCTCGCAACTTCACGCCGAGGAGATGGCTCGCGTCACGCAGGTCATCGAGGAGCGCGACGGCTACATCCGCGAGCTCGAAGAGGAGCGCGGCGAGCTTGACGCGCAGCGCGCCCAGGCCGAAGAGTCGGCGCGGCGCGCGATGGAGAGCGAAGCGCGCGAGCGTGAAGTTCGGCGCGCGCTGGCGGCCGCCGAGGGGCAGCTGGTGCGGCTGAACATGCGGCAGACGGCGCCCGAGTCCGACAGTGGGCGCGAATCGACGCCGGTCGCGGCGGCGGCGGCGATGCCAAGCGCAGAGACGACCGAGCGGATCGCCCTTTTGGAGAAGGAGAACGCGCAGCTCAAGGAGCGTGAGGCCGAGGCGCGCGCCGAGTCGTGGAAGGCGCTCCGCGGGCGCTCGGAGGCCGAGGCGACCGCCGCACAAGTTCGCGAGGACACGGTTCGCAAGCTCAAAGACGCGCGCAAGCTGGCGTCGGTCGAGCTGATGCGCGCAATGGAGGAGGCGACGCGCAAGGCGGTCTCGCTCAAAGAGGACCTGGAGCGCAGCGAGCGCGAGCGAAAGGCGCTGCGTGCCGAGCTCGGTGAGATCAAAGAAAAGCTGGCCGCTGCCGATGCCGCGCCGCCGCCTCGGGCCCCCGAGGGCACGCAGGTGCCGGTCGATGCCGTGGCGCCGCCGCCGCAACCGACGTCGGTCGTGGTCGAGCTGACGCGCACCCTCGATGCGCTCAAGCAGGAGCTGGCCGAAGCGCGCGCCGAGCTCGAACGGCTGCGGGTCAACGAGGCCATTGTCGCCGCAGCGCAGGCCGAGGCCCAGGAGCGGCAGCGGGTCGAATTGACCGCCGAGCTCGACCGAATGCGGGTGGCGCTCGACCGCTCTTCGGTCGCGTTGGCCCACGAGCGCGCCCGGTCCGAGCGTTTACTGGGAGATGAGCGACGCGCCATGCTGGAGCGCAACGAGGCTCGTGCTCAGGCCGCTGCCGTCGAGGCCGCGCGCGCGATGGCCGGACTGCAAGAGGAGCGGCTGCGCACCGCGTTCGAAAAAGAGCAGGAACGCGCGCAGCAGGCCGAAGGCGAACTAGCCGAGAAAAAGTCGAAAATAAAGAAACTGAAAAATGCGCTAAGCGACGCCGAAACCCGCGCCACCGCGGCCATTCGCGTCAGCGAGCAGCTCGGCCTCGTCGAGAGCGCGCTGCGCGGCGAGGAGATCCGGCTGGGATCGCTCGAAGAGGCGCTGCGGCAACCGGTTTCCGAGCACGCCATCCTCGCTGAGTAGCCAGTAGCCAGTGAGTAGGAAGTAGGGAGTAGGGTAGAGCGATGGACGCTATTTTGCCCTACGCCTTGGTGCCCGGCCTGCCGCGCGTCTACATCTGCGGCTGCTTCGAGCGCTGGGTTTCGATCTATCTGCAAGCGGTCCGCGCGCTCGATCTGGCGTGGGCGATGGTCGAGTCGGGGCGTGTCGCCTCGGGCGCGCGTGTGGCTGTTGTCGGCGGCGGCTTCGCCGGTCTGACTCTGGCCGCAGGGCTGGGTCGCAAAGGCGTGGCGGTCACGCTGGTCGAGCAGAACACGCAGCTCTTGGCGACCCAGCGGGCCAATCGCGTCCGGTCCATTCACCCGCACATTCATCAGTGGCCGCATCCGGGCGCGCTCGAGCCGCACGCCGGGCTGCCGCTGCTCGATTGGCACGCCGGGCTGTCGGCCGACATGGCCGACCAGGTGCTGCGTGCGTTTGACGCCGAGGTCGCGCGCTCGCGGATCATTGTTGCTACCGGTGCACGCCCGGTCGTGCTCTCGGCTGATGCGCGGTCTGCGTCGCTGGCTTGGGGTGGCCGTGCCGCCGAGGCCTTCGACGCGGTGGTGCTGGCGCTCGGCGTCGGCATCGAGAAGAGCTTTGGTCAGCTGCCACTTCGCTCCTACTGGTCCGACGACCACATTGCCGACATCGGTCCCGTGCTGCGTCGCCACCTGGTCACCGGCATCGGCGAAGGCGGCGTGATCGACGCCCTGTACTTACGGCTGGCCGGTTTTTCGCATGCCGAATTCGCCGCGCGGATCGACGCTATCGACGGCATGGGCGAGGTGGCCCATGCGCTGATCGAAATCGAAACCGAGGTCGCCGGCCTTGACGATCGAGCGGCCAACCAGGCGCTGCACCGACGCTACGGCAATCTGCGTGTGCCCTCCGCCGTCGACGACTTTCTTCGGTCACGGCTGCGCGGCGACACCCATGTGACGCTCAACGGCCCCGAGCCGCACCCCTTGGCCGCCCGCGCCGACGTGCTCAATCGGTTCCTGATCGCCCGGCTGATCGCGCTGGGCGAGCTGCACTATCGCAGCGGAAAGATCGCCGACCTCGTCGCGGCTGGGAGCGGCTTCGTGGCCACGTTTGATGATGGAGTGGCACTGCACTTCGACGAGGTCGAGATCCGCCACGGAACGGTGCCGTCGCTCAAAGCCGGTTTTCCGTCGGTGTGGGAGCGTTACCAGCCGGCCCGCGCCGCGCTGCCGCATCTGGTGCCGGCTCCGGCCTGGCCCCAAGGTTACTTCGAGAGTTAATGCGGACGCGGCGCGAACCTACCGCCGCAGTCCGAGCACGTCTTTCATGTCATAGAGGCCCGGGTCGCGCTCCTTGAGCCAGCGCGCCGCGCGGATCGCACCGCGTGCGAAGGTCTCCCGTGAGCTCGCGCGGTGGCTGATCTCGATGCGCTCGCCGATGCCGCAAAAAAAGACCGTGTGCTCGCCGACGATGTCGCCACCGCGCAGCGCCAACACGCCAATCTCCTCGGCGGTGCGCTGCTGATTGCCCTGGCGACCGTAGCGTCCGACTACAGCGGCATCTCGCCCCAACGCGTGCGCCACCGTGTCCAGCATGGTCAACGCGGTACCCGACGGGGCGTCGCGTTTTTGCCGATGGTGCAGCTCGAGCAGCTCGACGTCGTAGTCGGGGCCCAAGCTCTGTGCGGCCTGCTCGATCAGGCCCAGAAGCACGTTGACGCCGAGCGACATGTTGGCCGAAAGCACGATCGGGATGCGCTCGGACGCGCGCTGCACCGCCTGTAGCTCGGCCTCGCCCAGGCCGGTCGTCCCGATGACCATGGCCACGTCATGCTCGGCGGCGCGCGAGGCCATCCAGGCGGTCGCCGCGGGCGCCGTGAAGTCGATGATCACGTCGGCGTTCTCGAGCGCCGCGTCGAGCTCTTTGACCAGCGGTATGTGCAGCTTGGGTACACCGACCAATCCGCCGACGTCCTGTCCGAGCAAGGAGCTCTGCGGACGTTCGACGGCAGCCACCAGCTCGAGGTCGTCAGCGTCGGCCAGGGCGCGCAGAACCATTTGACCCATGCGCCCCATTGCGCCCGGCACCACGACGCGGAGCTTGCCGTCGTCTCTCATCGCAACAGGCCCATCTGGACCAACACAGCGCGCAGGCGCTCACGGAACGGCGCGCCGAGCGGCACGAGCGGCAGTCGGATCTCCGGGCCCATCTGCTGCATCAGATGCAGCGCCCACTTGACCGGGATGGGATTCGATTCGAAAAACAGCGCTTCGCACAAAGGAACGATGGCCAGCTGCGCGGTGCGCGCCGCCGCCAGGTCGCCCCGGTCAAATGCGTCCCAACCGTCGGCAATCAGCCGCGGCGCTACGTTCGACACCACCGAGATGCACCCACGGGCACCGATGGAGTAGAGCGGCACATTGAGCGGATCGTCGCCCGACAGGAGGGTCAACCGTGATCCGAGCCGCGCCACAACCTGGGCACCGCGGGACACCGCGCCGGTCGCGTCTTTGAGAGCCACGACGTCGGGCAGCGCGCACAGTCGTTCGAGCGTTTCGAGCGCCATGTCGCAGCTGCTCCGGCCCGGGACGTTGTACAGCACGGTCGGCAGCCGCACCGTCTCGACGATGGCCGAAAAATGGCGGAACAGCCCCTCCTGCGAGGGGCGGTTGTAGTACGGCACCACCTGCAGCATGGCGTCGGCGCCGACGCGCTTGACGGCGTGGCCGAGCTCGATGGCATGTGCAGTGGCATTGGACCCAGCCCCAGCGATCACCGGCACTCGACGGCGCGCCGCTTGGACGACGATCTCGACGACGCGCACCTGCTCGTCGAAGGTAAGCGTGGCGGATTCCCCAGTCGTGCCGGCCGGCACCAGCGCGTCGATGCCGCCGGTGATCTGCGCTTCGACCAGCGCCTCGAGGGCGGCGACGTCGATGCCACCGCCCTGCATCGGGGTGACCAGCGCAGTCATCGCGCCTTCGAGGCGAAGCGCAGGGCTCGTGCTCGTGCTCATGCTCATAGACCGACGCTAACAGTGGGTCTGCGGTGGATCAACTCGGCTTATGCGGCAAACAGCTCGACGTCGATGTTGGGAAAGAGGTTGTCGCGGGCTTCGAGATCCGCCAGCCAGGCCACGTCGATCGCTCCCTGTGTCAGCTCATCGTCGAGGCGGCCGAAGCGAGCGACGTGCGTCTTGAGACGGTCGACCGCGTAGCGCACCGCGGTTCCGGTCTGCATGATGAACGCCCAGTCGGACGACTGCAGCAAAAGCAGCTCACGGCCCGCCTGTTTGAGCGCGCGCAGGACGATCGGATCGTCGCTGTCGCGATGCGCCGCCACGAGTTGCTGCATGCGCTCTTCGGCGTGGTGCGCGTGGCGATAGATCCAGTCGTTGGTCCCATCGATCCAGACCTCGGAATAGCCGCCTGCACCCCAGGACGACGGATTGGGGCGGGCCACCGCCTGCACCGGCTGCCGCTCGAGCACCTCCATCGGAGTCGTCAAACGCAGACCATCGCCGTGCTGCGCTACCTGGCGCGCCACCTCCTCGATGAAGCGCGGTCCCTCGAACCACCAGTGCCCGAACAGCTCGGCGTCGTACGGCGCGACTACCACCGGCGGGCGATCCATGAGCGGCGCGAAGTGGTCCACCTGCGCTTTGCGTTTGGCGACGAAATCGGCGGCGTGCTCGGCGACGCGCTGCTCGGCCCATGCCGGGTCGTAGGGCGCCTTGTGGGCCAGGTCGACCCCGGGGCCGGTGACGCGAAAATACTTGTACCCAGTATTGACGCGAATCCCGTCGGGATGGAC
>JBBQIO010000102.1:0-9054 GCA_038325015.1 Polyangia bacterium | reverse complement strand
GCGCGATGGACCGACAGCATTACCGCGTAAAACCAAGAGCGAAAATTTCGCCGATCGCGCCAGGTCGGCAGCTTCAAAAAAGCGCGCAAGACCGTCTCCTGAAACAGATCATCTCCGTCGGCGTGCGAGCGGCACAGTCGTCGCGCGGTCGCCCGCGCCGCATCGTGCAGGGGCGCCAGGAGCAGCATCAGCCGCACCGTTTTATTTCGCTCGTCATGTCGTTCTGAACGGAGATGGCGGCAGGCGGCCCAAAAGTCGCAAGAAAAATGAAAAAAATGCTCGTCAATTCACCGGCGCCGATCGCTGCTGCGCCATCAGCTCCAATCCCTGGTTGGTCAAGATGAACCGAACCTGGTTGGCACCCTGTTCGGTCTCGACCGTCGCTTCGAACGACGGCCCGGTGATGGCGCCCAGCGCAGTGGTCGTGCGCAGGTTGCGAATCTCACCGGTCATGAGCGGCTCGTCCAGGCGGGCGTGGTCGGCGTCGGTGCGATACAGGTCGAAGGCGGCGGCATGAAGCTGCGTCGCCAGACGAACCGTCAAGGGGCGCGTGCTGAACAGAATCGAAATCAGCCACCAGTAGGGTAGGGCGGCTTCACCGTCGGAGGTCACACAACCAGTATACGGTAGCTGTGTTAACCCAGCACGACGCGCACGCGGTGCGGCTGGCCGTCGTCGACCAGGGTCACGGCTGCGACCGGTTTGCCGTCGAGCGCGAGCTCTTTGACGCCGTGCTGCACGTGGCCGGGGTTGGTCACGTCGATGTGATAGCGAGTCTTGCCGTGGCGATAGTCGAGCGTAAAACCGTTCCACTTGGCCGGGATGGTCGGCTCCACGGTCAGCGTCGTGCCGCGCACCTTCAACCCGAGCAGCGACTCGACCACCACGCGATAGACCCAGCTCGCCGAGCCGGTATACCAAGTCCAGCCGCCGCGCCCGGACAGCTGCGCTCCGGCGGCGACGTCGGCACAGATCACGTACGGCTCGACGCGATAGCGCGCGACCGCGTCGGTCGTCGACGTCAGCCGAACGGGATTGATCATCGTCAGGAGCTCGCCCGCTTTGTCGCCGTGGCCGAGCAGCGTCTCGGCCAGGATGACCCAGGCCGCCGCGTGCGTGTATTGCCCGCCGTTTTCGCGCACCCCGGGCACGTAGCCTTTGATGTAACCGGGGTCGTGGGGCGTCGTGTCGAACGGCGGCGTGAGGACCTTGATGAGGTGAGCCTCGGGATCGACGAGCAGCCGATCGATGGCCGCCATCGCGGTCGTGGCGCGAGCGCGATCTCCGGCGCCCGAAATCAGGCTCCAACTCTGCGCCAATGAATCGATACGGCACTCGCTCGACTGCGCTGAGCCGAGTGGCGTTCCGTCGTCGAAAAAGGCACGCAGGTACCACTCGCCGTCCCAGGCTTGCGCTTCGAGCGCGCGCTTGAGCTCCGCGATGTGCTGCCGATAGCGTGTCGCTCGCTCGGCGTCTTCCGGGGTGGCGCGCGCATCGGCCAGCGGGGCCAACGCATCGAGTGTGGCGATGAGAAACCAGCCCATCCACACGCTCTCACCATGGCCGCCGATGCCGACGCGGTTCATGCCGTCGTTCCAGTCGCCACAGCCCATCAGCGGCAGAGCGTGGGCACCGACCTTGAAGCTGCGGTCGGCAGCGCGCGCGCAGTGTTCGTAGAGCGGCGCCTGGTGCTCCGAGGGCGTGGGCAAAAGATAGGCTTCGGACTCGTCGGGAGCGAGCGGTCGCGCTTCGATGAAGGGAACGACCTCGTCGAGGATGGCGCGATCCCCGGTGACCTCGACGTAGCGCGCGGTAATGAACGGCAACCACAAATAGTCGTCGGCAAAGCGCGTGCGCACGCCGCGCCCGGTCGGCGGATGCCACCAGTGCAGGACGTCTCCTTCGGCAAACTGATGAGCCGCCGCGCGCAGGATCTGCTCGCGCGCCAGCTCCGGCCGCGCGTATAGGAGCGATGCGACGTCCTGCAGCTGATCACGAAAGCCATAGGCGCCGCCGGATTGATAGAGGCTCGTGCGCGCCCATAGTCGCGACGCCGTCACCTGATAGAGCAGCCAACGATTGACCAGCAGATCGAGCGCGTCGTCGGGAGTGTGGATGACGATCGTATCGAGCAGCTGATCCCATCGCCCGGTGACCACGGCCCATTCGCGGTCGAAGGCGCCGGGCTGGCGAAAACGGAGCGCGAGCGCGCGCGCGGACGAGGCCTCGACGGCCTGGCCGAGCACGAACAGGAGCTCACTCTTTTCGCCGACGTCGAGCGTGAGGTCGACCTTGAGCGCCGCGCACGGGTCGAGCGCCGCACCGACGCGCCCGCTCAGCCCGACGCGACCGAGCGCTGCCGGCTTGGCCGGCTCACCATTGCGCCCGAGGAATTCGATGCGGTCGCCCGAGCAGGTGGAAAAGCGCGGCGTCGAATCGACGAATGCGACGCGCGAGCCCAGATCGTTCGGGTAGGTGTTGCGCGCGAACAGCGCCCCGGATTCGGCGTCGAGGCTGGTCACCACGTGCGGCGCAAAGCCCTCGCGCAAGACGCCAATGGTCCATTCGACGTAGCTCACGACCGCCAGGCGCCGCCGAGCGCTGCCGCAATTGCGCAGCACCACTCGACAGAGCTTTACCGGGTCGTCGGCAGCGACCAGCATCGTCAGCTCGTGCTCGATCTCGTGGGTGACGCCGGTGAAGATGCTGTAGCCCTGCCCATGCCGAATCGTGAACGTGGTCTGCCCCGCGGGCAGCGGCGTGATCGTGAAGTAGGCGCCGCTCTCTTCGTCGCGCACGTAGATGGCGCTCGTCGTGCCGTCGGACACCGGATCGTTGCGCCATTCGGTGAGGCGATTCTCGTGGCTGTTGTCGGCCCACTCGTAGCTCGATCCGGCCTCGCTCACGAGCGACCCAAACGTGGCGTTGGCCAGGACGTTGGCCCATGGCGCCGGCGTGTGCTGCCCCGGGGCCAGTTGGATCACGTACTCCTTGCCGTCGGAAGAAAAGCCGCCCAGCCCGTTGGCGTACTTCAAATCCGGTGGCGCCGCGCTCGGTGCCGCAAGGCGGAGCGGTCCGGTCTTGCGCGCGGTCGTCGCCAACGCGGGAGGCATCGCCGCCCCTCCGGCAGAGGCGTTCAATTGATCCGCCACCGAGCCTCGGTTGCCGCGCAGGATGACCCGCGCCGCCGCCGCCAGGAGAGTCTGGTCTTCCTGAGGCATCAGGTCAGCACGCCGCACGAAGATTCCGGCGGGCTTGTCGAGCCGCGTCGCTCCCGGACCCGATCGGACGACGCCCAAGAGCTGATCGTGAAACGATTGCAAATAGCTCGGCGGATGATCGTTGAGCACCACGAGATCGATCGCCAGGCCGCGCATGTGAAAATATTCGTGGGCGTGCAGGAGCTCGCGCAAAAGCGGGATCTGCTCCTCGCCGTCGACGCGCAAAAGGACGATTGGCAGGTCCCCGGAGATGCCGTAGGCCCACAGCCCGGACTGGCCACGGCGGTTGGCGGCAATCACCTCGGGCTTGGCACGCAGCCGCGCGTCGGAATAGAGCACGCGCGCCGCGATGCGGCGAAAGAGGAGCGCGTCGTCGGCCTTGATACCCAGGTAGTGAAGCTGCGATTGGGCCTGCACCCAGGCCAGCGCACAGGCGCGATCGGTGGCGCTGGGATCGCCGTATTTTTTTGCCAACGCCAGGGCCTGCGTGCGGTCCTGGGCGACGGCGGTGGTGAAGATGACGCGCGCCGATTTGCCCGCTTCGACGCGGACGCGGCGGCGCAGGCTGAACACCGGATCGAGGACCGCGCCCACCGAGCCCGACAGCGCGGCTTGGGACAGGGCGGCGGGATCGACGGGGCTGCGGCCACGCCCCAAAAAGCGCGCGCGATCCGTCTCGTACTCGAGCGGGCCGACCGCCTGCCCCTCGACGCACGAGACATGCACGGCCCACGGCGAGCTCTCGCCATTGGCGCGCGGTCGACGCGTCGCCAACAGAGCCCCGGATTCGGCGTCCAGCTCGGTCTGGACGAACAGCTTGGCGAACGCCGGATGCCCGGCGTCGGCCGCTGGCGCCATCAGGACGACTTCGGCGTAGCTGGTGACCTCGAGTTCGCGGGCCACGCCCGAAAGGTTGGTCAGCTTGACTGCACGCACCTCGGCATCGTCTTCGGTCGCCACCGTCACTAAAAGGTGGGTCTCGATCTCGTCGTCGACGCGACGGAATTCGGCCTTGGCGACGGAAAAGCAATAGTCGCTTTGCGCGCCGTCGCCGCCGGTCGGCGTGGGGGAGACCAGCGTCGGCTGATGGCTGGCCGACCACATGCGGCCCTTGAGCGCGTCGCGCACGTAGATGAACTGGCCCCAGCAGTCGCGCGTCGGGTCTTCGCGCCAGCGCGTTACGGCCAGGTCGCCCGAGTGCGCGTAGCCGCCGCCAGCAGCGGTGAGCATCACGCAATAGCTGCCGTTGGAAAGAAGGTGCACATCCGGTGGAGCGGTGACGTCGAACGCGCGCCACTCTTCGTTGGCCACGATGCGTGCTGGCCGCGCGC
Organism: Polyangia bacterium; assembly: GCA_038325015.1. GTDB lineage: Bacteria > Myxococcota_A > Polyangia > Palsa-1104 > Palsa-1104 > JBBQIO01. The sequence goes on along the minus strand of JBBQIO010000102.1, from coordinate 4,502 downwards.
GATGGCTGGTGTCTTCGGGGGGAAGATCGGTCGGAGCGGCGTGGGGAATCCGCTCCTGCAGGAGGAGCTCGGTGGCCTTGACCCGCGGGTCGGCGTGAAAGCGCTGCGTCATGCGCTGGCCGGCCACCAGCTCGGCGACCGCCAGCAGGCTCATCCCCTGGTGATGGGCCATGAAGGTGTGCACGACCACTCCACGCTGCCCGTCGGGGACCCGCGAGGGCGTGTAGTCGATCGACTCGCAAAAACCGTAGGTGGCGTCGAGCCCCTCGCCCTGCAGACGCCACAGGTTCTCGGCCGCGAGCTGCGGCTCGACCAAGAGGGCGAGCATCGTGGCGTAGGGCGCGACCACCAGATCTTCGGCCAGGCCGCGCTTGATGCCCAATCCGGGAACTCCGAATGGTGCATACTGGTAGCTCAAATTCAAGTCACGCGCGTTGTAGGCACTTTCAGAAATACCCCAGGGAACGCGGCGTTGGCGACCGTAGGCGATTTGGCGCTCGACGATGGCAAAGCGTGCTTCGTGCAGCAGCGTTCCCCGGTAGCTGCGCATGAGCAGCGCCGGCATCAGATACTCGAACATGGTGCCGGTCCACGACAGGAGCGCCCGGCGTCGGCCGACGCGGGTCAGAGGCCGTCCGAGTCGGTACCAGTGATTGACCGGCACATCGCCCTTGGCGATTGCGACGAAGCTGGCGAGGCGCGACTCCGACGCCAACAGATCGTAGAACGATCGATCGAGACGGTCGGCCGCTACGTCGAGCCCGATCGCGAACACCCGCCGCTCAGGATGGTAGAGGAACGAAAAATTCATCTCCACGAGCAGCCGCTCGGAGCGCTCGGCGAGTGCCGCCAGACGCGGCGCGAACGTCGAATCGTCGTCCAAATCGCGCCGGTGTGAAGCGATTTGGGCGCGCAGGGTCTGTCGCCAGTAGGCGATGTCGTTGCTGGAGCCGCCACTGTGACTGAGCGGTACTGGTGCGTGCGGCTCGAACGCGTCCAGCTGCCTGGCCAGCGCATCGAGCCAAGCGCCGCGCTCGGCCGCTCCGTCGATCGCCGGAGCGCTGCTCAATAGGCTCTCGAAGGCGGCCAGCTCAGTGCGAAGCTCGGGCGCGCCTTTGGGGCCCAGTTGATCGATCTCCTCGTCGAGCAGGCGCACCGAATCGACCAAACCGTCGACAATGGTGGCCGGCGGCGTGGTACCGAGCGACAGCTGCAGACAGCCCTGCCGCAGCGCCATGAGCATGCCAGCCAAGTTCCCGCTGTCGACGGTCGAGACATAGCGTGGCGAGAGCGGGGCGAGGCTTTGGGAGTCGTACCAGTTGAGGAAGTGGCCGCGATGGCGCTCCAGCTTTTCCATCGTGTCGAGGGTGCGCTCGATGCGCGCGACGCAGTCACGACGGCCGAGATAGCCGAGGTCGAGTGCGGCCAGGTTCGCCAAGAGGCCGAGCCCCATGTTGGTCGGTGAGGTGCGATGCGCCAGGAGCGGCCGTGGCGAATCCTGGAAGTTGTCCGGTGGTAAGAAGTGATCTTCTGCGGTGACAAACGTGTCGAAGTAGCGCCACGTCTTGCGCGCCGTGCGCCGCAAAAAATAGCGCGTGACCGGGCTCAGCTCCGGCGCTGCTTCGTCACCGGGGTCGACGGTGCTGAGCCAGTGGCTCAACGCGGGCGCCGCGAGCCAAGTTCCAATGATCGGAATCAGCCACGCCGCGCGCCAGTCGGCGGCAAACCCAGTCCATATGGCGGCCGCAACGACCGGCATCAGCGACGGCAGCATGACGCGATAAAAGCGCGGCAGATCGCGCGGCGCGCTCTGGCCCGCCTGCTCGGCGGGCACCCATTCCAAAAGCAGCCGACGGCTGAAGTAGCGTCGGTAGAAGGCGCGCAGGATGGCATCGACGTTGACCCACGCTTCGTGCGGCAGCAGCGCGGCGGAAAAAAGCGCGCGTAAGAGCGCATGCGCGACGTCGCTGCCGACCCGAGCGAAATGCGCCGCCCACGTTGCATCCGGCGGCCGACGCAGCGTCGCGGCCAGCGCATGCGCCGCAATCGGCAGTCCGACCAAGAGCGCGACCGCCAGCGTCCAGTAGAGCGGCGCGCGCGTCACCAGCCAGCCGGCGAACAGCAACAGCAGCGTTGCCGGCGCGACCAGCGAACGGCGCAGATTGTCGGCGATCTTCCAGCGCGCGATCAACGACAATGGCGACCGGCGGACCGCGCCGTCGCCGCGCGGCGGATGCTTGGTCAGCCACGAGGCGAGCTGCCAGTCGCCGCGAATCCAGCGGTGGCGCCGCGCGCTGGCCGCCAGGTAGTTCGCCGGTGCGTCGTCGAACACCTCGATGTCCGAGACCAGCGCCGCGTGCGCGTACAGCCCTTCGAGCAGATCGTGTGACAGGACGGTGCCCTCGGGAATGGCTCCGTCGACCGCCGACTCGAAGGCGCGCACGTCGTACAGCCCCTTGCCGACGTACGACCCCTCCTCGAAAACGTCCTGGTAGACGTCGGACACGGCGCTCGTATAGGGATCGATTCCCTCCTGATCGGCCAGCAAGCGAGCGAAGCGGGTGCGCTGCGCCGAGCCCGGCGACACCGAAACGCGCGGCTGTAGGACGGCATAGCCTTCGACGACGTCGCCGCTAGAGGGGTCGACGCGCGCGGTGTTGAGGGGATGGGCCATGGTGCCGATCAGCCGCCGCGCCGTGCCCAGCGGGAGCTGCGTGTCGGCGTCCAGGGTGAGCACAAACTGAATGTTGGCCAACGCTCGGTCATCACCGGCGACTACCGTCAGCGTGCTGTGCTCGCGCTCGTCGCCAAGGAGTAGGCGATTGAGCTCCGACAGCTTGCCGCGCTTGCGCTCCCAGCCCATGAAGCGCTGCTCCGTCTCGGACCACACGCGTGTGCGGTGCAGCAAAAAGAACATGTCCGCCGTGGGCACGGTCTTTTGCGCGTATTTCTCGTTGAGCCGCCGGATGCCGTTCGCCGCCAGCTCCAGCCGCTCGGCGTCGTGGCTGCTCTCTTCGGTCGCCGCGTCGACATGGTCGGCGACCAGCGCGAAGCGCAGCGCAGCATCTTGATTGCCCAGGTAGCGAATCTCGAGCGCCTCCAGCTGCTCGGCGATCGACTCGGGCGGACCGAGCAGCATGGGCACCGCGACCAGCGTCGCCAGCTCCTCCCCGATGCCACCCGAAAGATCGATTTTGGGCAGTGGCGTAGGTCGTTTCAAGAGCGTCGCGGCGAGGTTGACCAGCGCGGCCATCAGCTCGCTGGCGGGCAAGAGCGCCAGCACACACAGCAGAATCGCCGACGGCAGCGACGCGCCCCGCTGCCAGAGCGCGCCGGGCAGGGCCGCGCCGACGATCAAGCTGCCGCCCAGGAGCGGTCCGAGATAGAGCGCCACGCGATGGCGCAGCGTCAACCGCGACAGCCACAGATGAAACGGGGGCCGATAGCCGGTCTGCTTTTCGAGCAGCGGCAGGCCGCGATCGATCAGAAAAAAACCGACGTGCGAGCGACGCGCAAGATGGCAGTGACGGCCATCTTGGTCGGTGCCGGGGAGCGGCGCGCCTTGATGGGCAGTGGACGCAGCGGCTGCACCGGCCAGCGCAATGGCGCGGCGGGCGATGTCGGCCTCGGCGAGCGCGGTACGGCGGCCCAGTCGCTCGATCACGTGTCGGTAACGATCGCGGGTCGCAAAGTCCATCCGCGCGTAGGCGGCAGCGGGATCGGTGCGCAAGATTCGCTCGACGATGCTGATCTTCTCGAACACCGTGCTCCAGTCGGTGGCGGTGATGGTGCGCATCGAGGTGATGCAGTTGCCGACCGAAAGCTGATTGGCCGCCTGGCTGCGGTGCTCGGCCGCGATCGCCTGTTCGAGCGTCAGCCCTTGGGCGCCAATCCGCCGCTCCAGCCAAGCGGTGGCTAACGCCAGCGCCGGGTGGCGGTCACGCAGCCGAAACGCCAGCTCGGTGGCGAACATCGTCGTCGAGGGTGCGACGCGCCGAGAGACGCGCTCCTCGAGCGCTTCGGCGACTTGGGCGCTGCCGCCGCGGGTTGCCGTGGCCGCCAGCTCGTCGGCCAACGCTTCGGCCGCTTCACGCTCGATGCGCGCGCGCTCGACCCGCGCCGCGATGATCGCCAGCCGATCTAAAAACGCGTGGCGCAGCGCGATCGGAATGGCCCACAGCTCGCCGATGGTCAAGGGCGCGATGCTTTGATACGCGGTCAAGAAGCGCTCGAGCGCGGCTACGTCGAGCAGTCCATCGGTGTGGGCGATCAGCTCGATGGCCAGCGCGAAGGCGCGCGGACGTCCGACGTTGGGGCCGGCCGAAAGCTCGGGCAGGCCGCGATAAAATGGCCGGGGCAAGTCTTCGCGCCCTTCGCGCAGCTGCTCGGCGATGACATGAAAGTTGTCGAGCAACCATTCGCCGGCGGGCGAGATCCAGCCGCCGGCCTCGGCAGCGCGCACCGTGGAGCGATAGTTGGCGACCAGCTGGCGGCGATTGATC
>JBBQIO010000101.1:0-9117 GCA_038325015.1 Polyangia bacterium | reverse complement strand
CATCCGTCTGTCGAGCCAGCGCTGGCGCAGCGTCTCATGCTCCACGCTCAAGCGGTCGAGCTCACGTTCGACCAGGTCGCGATGGGCCACAGCACCACTGATGGCGAGCGCACCCATCGCAGCTCCCGCGCCGAGCGGGAGCCACCAGGCGCCGAGCGCCAACGCTCGCGCCGCGCCCAGCCCGAGGAGCGCACGCGTCACCCGAACCCTGGTCGAGTCGCGCGGCGACTTGAGCGCCGGCAAAAAAGCCGCCGGGTGGTGCATGACCACCGCCACGCACAGCGAAAGCGGCGCCTTGCCGCGGCGGAGCTCGGTCACCAGGAGCGCGACCGCGGCGGTCAAATCGAGCGGCTCGACGGTCGGCTGCGCGGCCACCAGCGCCATGTTGCGGGCCGCTCGGTCGCCCCGCGGATCGAGTCGCAGCGCTTCGCGAAAACGTTGCCGCGCGGCCAACGGATCGCCGGCCGTCAGATCGAGACAGCCCAGATTGTTCCAGGCCAGTGCCTCGGTCGGGTCGAGCGCCAGCGCCCGTTCATAGTGGGCGCGCGCGTCCGCTTTTTTGCCGGCGACCGAGGCGACATAGCCGGCAGTCAGCTGATTGCTGGCGCGATTCGGATCGATGGCCAGCGCGCGCGCCGCCAGCTGCGCGGCTTTGTCCGGCTTTTTGAGGTCGGCCGAGAGCTCGGCCAGCGCCCGTAGATAAACGGGCTCCTCGGTTTCCAGCCGAATCGCCTCCTCGAATGGCGCCTCGGCCAAAGCATCGCGCCCATTGCGCCTCTCGAAATAGCCCATTAAATAGTGGGCATGCGCCCGGTTGGGCCATTCGGCCAGGAGCCGCCGCAGGTGCTCGTGAGCCTCTTTGAGCTCGTTGCGCCGCAAATAGGCCAACACCACCAACTGCAGCGCTTCGGCGTGCTTCGGCTGACTCGCCAATACCGGCGCAAGCACCCGTAACACCTCAGCTGTTCGTTCGAGGTCGAGGAGCGCACGCGCCCGTTCGACGGCCTTCTTGAGCGGGTCGGCCAGGGGCGTCATGCGGCGCTCAGGATAGCAAAAGTTGGCGGCTGTGCCCGCTCAAGGTTAGATTGACTCCGGTTTTTGATTGCTCGGTTTACGCTGGCGTGCTAGCAGCTTAGCCGCTTATCTGCATTACGGCGGCGACCGCAGCTGCACATTCGGACGGACAGGCGTGCGCCGGCATCACGATCGGGCAACGTCTTACGGAAGGGGCCATTTCGCATGGAGGACTTCATCTTCGACGACGATGTGGACGAGGTAGGCGCAGAGGTTGAGGCGCACTGCCCTAAATGCAAGGCCGACACCACGCACGTCGTCATCTCCAAGTATGAAGACGAGATCCGCAAAGTGCAGTGTAATCCGTGCGGAGACGTGCATGCCTACCGCAAGCCGCGCGGTGAATCGGTCGAGGACGAAGCCGAGCCGACGCCAAAAAAGAAGGCGCCCAAAGCCAAGCCGACCTGGGACCAGATCATGGCCAAGTCGAAGAAGCCGCCGCGCCCGTATGCGCTGAGCGACTATTTCAAAGAGCTCGAGATCGTGTCGCACCCGAAGTTCGGGGTGGGGTACGTCACCGAGAACATCGGCGCCGACAAGATTGAGGTGACCTTCAAAGAGGACAAGCGCGTCCTGGTCCACAATCGCAAGGGGCTGGTGCTGCCGATTTCAATGATGACCGCCCGAGTGGAGACTGTCCCGGCGCCCGTCGGCAAAGGCAAAGCCGGCAAGGGCAAGGCCGCGCTCGTCAAGACGGATGCCGACGCCAAAAGCGCCATGGCCGGCAGCGGCAAAGCCCCGGTCAAAGCGGTGGTGGCGCCGATCGTCAAAGCGGCACCGGCGCCGGCCGCAAAAGGCAAGTCAACCGTCGTCGCCAAGTCGGTGCCGGCCAAGCCGGCGGCGGCCAAAACGGCACCGGCCAAAGCGACCGTTAAATCGGCCGGAAAGTCGGCCGGAAAAGCCACCGTGCGGCCGCTGTCCAAAAAGCCGGTCAAGTCGGCGGCGGCCCCCAAAGGCAAGGTCAAAGCTGCGGCCAAGCCGCAGAGCAAGGCCAAGCCGGCTGCCCGCGCGGTCGGTAAAGTCGCCGCCAAGCGCCGCTAAGCTCGCCCCCCTCGTTTCGCCTCCTCTCGTCTTTTCACTCCGCTCACGACGATAGCCGCGACCATTCGGTCGGCGGCGGATTTACGCGGCTCGCTCGTTGGCCTCAGCGGCGGACGAGGCGCGCGAACAGTGCCCGTGGCTCGCCCTCGGCGGCGCCACCGAAGCGCGACTCGGCCGTCTCGGCGATGGCGAAATCAGCGCCGAAGAGCGACTCCAGCTCACCCGGCGCGGGCGGCTGCGTACCGCAACGAGTGCCCTCTTCGACGGCGTGGTGCTTGAGCAGCAGCTGTCCGCCCGTCACCAATAGCCGCGCCACGTGCTCGGCATAGCTCGGCCACTGCGCGCGGCGAAGTGAGTGCAGACAGCCGCGATCGACGGCCACGTCGAACTTTCCCCACAGCCGACTGGCGCTGAAGTCGTCGAGCACCCAGGCGATCGGCAGCGCCTGCGCCCGTCGCTTGGCCAACATGAGTGCCGTCGCCGAGATGTCGCTGGCCACGACGTCGAAGCCGTGCTGTGCAGCGAAGATGGCGGTCGTGCCCGGGCCGGTGCCGATGTCGAGCAGCCGCCGCGCGCCGGCCTGCGCCGCGACCGTCAACGCCGCCGCCAGATCGTCGTCGAGCTCATCGGTGAACCAGGGCAACCGCGCCAGCGGCGTCGACGAATATTCGCGCTCCCACCGGTCGGCCGTCTCGACGCGCTTGGGCCTGACCGCGCTGTTCCATAAGAGCTCGACGACCTGGGCTATCTCGCTCGCCGGGTGGGCGGCGCCGAGGATGGCCGTGCGAGCGTGTGGCGCGGTCGCAACTTCGACGCCGAAGCGCGGCAGAACGACATGAAACCCGTCTTTGCGCAGCTGCTCGAGGTTGCGCTGCACGCTCGGGGCGCGGAACATCGCGTCGTTCATCGACGGCGCAAGAATCACCGGCACCTCGCTGGCTACGACCGTTGCCGCGAGCAGGTCCTCAGTGAGGCCGCCGGCGATGCGCGCCAGCGTCGCGGCACTCGCGGGATAGATGACGACAAGATCGGCCCACGTCGACAGGCGAATGTGCGGCGCGGGCTGCGACAGATCCTCGGACCAGAAGCTCGACAGCACCGGGCGATGCGTGATCGCGGCCAGGCTCTCGGCGGTGACAAACATGCGCGCCGACTCGGTCATGATGATGGCGACCTCGAAGCCGTGCGCGATCAACAGACGCGCGAGCACCGGTACGTCGACGGCCGCGACCGCGCCGCTGACACCGAGCACGATGCGACCGCGCGGGGGTGCGTCGGAGCGCGACGGACGCGACTCCACGGCGCCAGGAACCACGGCGCCGGCAGCGACGAGCACGCGCACAACCTCGCTGAGCACGTCGCGATCGATCGCGGCGTCGACCGCGCGCACCCGCTCGTAGAGCTGCGCCTGCGAATGCGGCGTGGCGAAAACGTCCAGCACCAGCCGCATCAGATCGGCCGACGAATCGGCGAACGTGCGCACGACGCCATCGGCGCCAATGATCGTGAGCGTGTCGCGATGCTCGACGAGCACCGCCCCATTGCTGCGAATCCAGGAGACGGCTGACCCGACCGGGTCAGTAGAGCTCATCAAACCAACGGCTCGTAGGTGCAGCCCGCCGGACAATCGGTAGGCGCGCAGGCGTGGGCCGGGCAGACCATGCTCGAGCCGTTGCTCGCAAAGCAGATGCCCTCTTGGTTGGTCGGGATGACCATGTCGTCGACCAAACACGGTGCACCGCCGTCGCTACCGAGATCGGCCGTCATCGTCTTGCTGGCGGCACACGACAAGAGCCCGGCCATCGCGAATGGCATCGACGTGAAGACCAGCGTGCGCGGGAAGCCAAAAGAGCGTTTCAAAAGGAGCCCCCAAGTCAGCGTAGGAGTGCACGTTAACATGCCGTGATTCACCGGTCGCTTGGCCCCATCGGCGCCGGAGCACTGGGATTAAGATCGGCAAAAAATTGCGTCTCACGTGAGACGGGCTTTGAATCGACGCAGGGGCCTACGCTTCGCCCTCGCCGAGGAAGCCATGACCGAACGATGTCAGGTGTGCGCCCGCGCTTTTGCCCCGCAGTTCGCCTACCAGGTGGCCGTCATCGAGGCCAAGCGCCGCTACTTCTGCTCCATCGAGTGCCGGCGCGCCGCCCTCGGTCAGGCCGGCTTCGGCGGGCAGCGACGGGCGCGGCGGCTGGCCATTCTCAATCAAAAGGGCGGCACCGGAAAGACCACCACGGCCATCAACCTGGCCGCCGGCATCGCGGCGCGCGGCTTCGACACGCTGCTCGTCGACCTCGATGCGCAGGGCAACGTCGGCGCGTCGCTCGGCATCCGCGGCGAACGCTCGCTCTATCATCTGCTGGTCGACGATCCTGTCGGCACCCAGATCGACGACGTCATCGTGCCCGTGCGCGGCCATCTGGATGTCATCACGTCGGACGCGACTTTGGCTGCGGCCGAAGTCTATCTGGCGCGGCTCGACAGCGGGCGCGACAAGATTTTGGGCGAGCGGCTCGCTGGCTTGCGCAATCGCTATCAGTACGTCGTGCTCGACTGCGGACCGTCGCTGTCGCTGCTCAATCAGAACGCGCTGAGCTTCGCAGATGAAGTCATGATCCCGGTTTCTTGCGACTATCTGGCGCTGGTCGGCGTCAAGCAGGTGCTGCGCACGCTGCGCGACGTGGATCGCCACTTGGGCCATACGGTGCGCATCTCGGGCGTGATTCCGACATTCTTCGACGCTCGCACGCGGCTGGCCAAAGAGGCGGTCGAGACGCTGAGCGGTCATTTCAAGGAGCGACTGTACGAGCCGATTCGCCGCTCGACGCGCCTCGCCGAGGCGCCCAGCCATCGCCAAACCATCTTCGAATACGCGCCCGATTCGTCCGGCGCCGAGGACTACCGTCGGCTCGTCGACCGCTATGTCAGCTCGGCGCTGCAGCGCCCGGAGACGACCGACGCAGGAGTTTCGCCATGAGACCGATGACTCGCGCCTTGCCAATTGCGTCCGCGGCGCCGTCGTCGATCGACTCGGAGCGAGAGGTCGAGCCGCGCGCGCTCGCCGTCGATCCGCTCGATGACGATGTGCTGGCTTCGTTTTACCGCCCGACGCTGCATCCGGCGCGGCCGGCCAAAAAGGACAAACCCGCGCACTACAAGGTGGTGTGCATCTCTTTGTACAATGAAGATATCGCACGGCTCGAAGCGCTGGTCCGAGAGCTCAAGCGCCGCGGCCACACCAAGGCCAACAAGTCGCAGGTGATTCGCGCCGCGCTCGACCAGATCGACCTGGGCAAGATTCCCAAAGGCTACTGACCGCGCCTCCGGGCTGAGTCAGCTCTTGCCGAGCACCAGCACGAAGATGTCGTAGAGCGCGTGTGTGTAGACCGCAACCGCGAAGCTGCGCCAGCGGAATAGCGACGCGAAGATGAGCCCGCACAGGAGCCGGTAAACGAAGGCGCCCGTTCGCCATGGCTCGCCGCCGATGAAGACGTGGGCCGCCGAGAACAGCACCGAGGACACCGCGAATGCGATGACCACGGCTATCCAGGTGCGCATTCCCAATACACTCGCCAGCAGCCACACTCCCCCACCGACCATGATCAGACGAAACACCAGCTCCTCATGGACCCCGGCGCCGAACGCGAGCACGATGTGTGTCCCAAGGCCGGCGGGCACGGTCGATGGCGGCGTCGTCGCCAGGCGCGGGTCGACGTGCAAGATGTTTTGCATCACCAGAACGATCAGCGTGCCCATCACGCCGGCATAGAGCGCGCTCTCGACCAGCGTCGGCAAGAACGTGCGCGGCGTAAATTCATGGCGCCGGCCCAAGACGATCATCGCGATCACGAACGCGACGCCGAGGCCGGCATTGATGAGGACGTACAGCCCGAGCTGTCCATGCAAAAGACGGAGCAGCTGACCCGTGACGAGATCGACGCCGTTGGACGCGCTCGGCAAGACGAGGATGCCGATCTGATAGATGAGGAACAGCGGAAAGACCAGCATCAAGCTGGTCAGCGCGTTGCCGTGCGGGTGGTTGCGTTGCGCCGTGGCGCGCGATTTGGCCAGGCCCTTGGCCACTACTTTCCGTCCTTGACCGGCGTCCCATCGAAGCGACGCAGCGCCTCATCGATGTCGCGCTTCATGCAGCCATTGATGTCTTCTAGCCCCATGAAACCGCCCTGGCGATCTCGGGCCGCGCGCAAGGGCTCGATGAAGCGTCGATCGCCGCTGTCGATCAGCACCTGCGCCGCGCCTTTGCGCTCCTTACAGCTGCGACCGCTGCGCAGCTTGATGAGCGCCGCTCCGTCGCTGTCGGCCTCGGCAGCTTCGCCCTCCGTGATGCGCGGTGCTCCCAAGCGCGCGGCGGCGTCGATGGCCTGACGCCGCACCGTTTCTTCCTTGCAGAGCTTGGCGCACTCGACGATTTCGGGTAGCGCCGGCTCGCCGATTTCTTTGGCCAGGAGCTCGAGCGCCATCGGCCCCTCGAAGTGGCGATCGAGGAGCGAGGTCACGTTGGCCAGCAGCACGGGATTGGTGCGATAGCTGTGATCGAGCCTAAGCGCGTCGCGGTAACGGGCCAGCGCGCGCTGACGATCGCCGTCGTTGATCGCGAGGTTGCCCAGGAGCAGCTGCACGCGCGCTGATTCGGGATGGACCACCACTAAAGCGTTGAGCTGCGTGCGCGCGTCGTCGAGCTGGCCGTGCACCAGCAGTGCTTGAATGTGATCGAGCTGGACATTGAGAAGCGCGCGATGGCGCGAGGGTGCGAACAGCGCCACGACCAGCAGCACCAACAAGGCCGCGACCAGCGCGGCTGAGCCACCGACCAGCGCGCGCGGCCACGGCAGACCGGATTTCCGCACCCAGCGGATGGCAAATCTCCACAACCGAACCGCCGGCGAGACAGCACGGAGCAGCCCCCGGCGCCATCCATGCTGTTGCCAGGACTCGGTCCATTCGGGCATGGCCATCGCGGTCTCGGCGTGCCCGACCGAGAGCTCGACGTTGGCATCGGGGCGGCGGCCACCGTCGAGCGTCACGGCCTGCGACAGATCGACGGCCGCCAGTGCGTCGAGCGCGGCGCTGAACTCGGCGGCGTCGGCAAATCGTGTGTCGCGCTCCTTGGCCAGGGCGCGGTCGATGACCTTTTCCCAGCGGCCGACCTCGACCAGGTTCGCGGCCAGCGTCGGCGCGGTCTCGCGCAGCCGCGGTATCGGATGGGTGACGTGCATCGAGATGACCTTGACCTTGGATTCGGACTCGAAAGGCCGCCGGCCCGCCAGCATCTCGAACAAAATGATACCGGTCGCGTAAAGATCCGCGCGACCGTCAACGGGATCGCCGGTGGCCTGCTCGGGCGACAGGTATTCGGGCGTGCCGAACACCATGCCCGCCTCGGTGATCGACTCGTCGGCGCGGTCGCCGAAGGTGATCTTGGCGATGCCGAAGTCGAGCAGCTTGACGTGCTCTTTGCCGTCGCGGTCGGTCAAGATGATGTTGTCGGGTTTGAGGTCGCGGTGCACCACGCCGCTTTTGTGCGCGTGACCGAGCGCGGCTAATACCTGGCGCGTGATTTCGAGCGCGCGCGGCGCCGGCAGCGGCCCCGACGAGAGCAGCTGTGTCAGGGACGGCCCGGACAAAAGTTCCATCACCATGAACAGCTGCCCGTCGCCGGTCGGCCCGAAGTCCGTGATGGTGATGATGTTGGGATGATCGAGGCGCGCGGCGGCCTCGGCCTCGCGCTCGAAGCGGCGCGACACGGTCTCGTCGGCGCCCAGCTGCGGCAAGATGATCTTGCAGGCCAGCTCCTTCTTCATCAAAAGATGCTCGACGCGATAGATTGCGCCCATGCCACCTTTGCCGATGAGCTCGATCACGCGGTAGCGACCATTGAGGATCTGGCCGACCAGCGAGTCCGGCCGCCGCGGATCGTGCAATCCGGGATCAAGCGTGTTGTAGGACATTGCGACGCACAAGATACGATTGATTGGGCCGAGGCGCACGCGGAAGCGTCGGCCGACAAAGATCGAACCAGCCAAAAGCGCCCGGAATCCTCGGCAGCGCAGAGTCGACCGGGAGCCCCCCGAGTGATCACGACCACATCTACCGGCGAATCTATGTCGGCGACCAGCTGGTGCTGCAGCTGCACGTGTAGGACGAAGAGGATGATCCCAATCTGGTGGATGCAGACCGCGCGTCGGTCGGACACGGCGTGCTCGTCTGGTTCGAAGTCGACGACTACGGCGCCGCGGCCGCACGCGTCCGCGCACTGGGCGCGCACGTGGTCGAGGAGAGGCTAAACGCGAACGCCCACCCCCGCGAGCTGTGGCTGCGCGATGCCGTTGGCTACGTTGTCTCTTCGCCACGGCCAGCGCCTCACGCTCGTACGTCGAGCTCGGCGCGCCGCGCGAGCAGAAGGAAGATCGCCGGCACTAAGAACAGCGACAAGATGGTCGACGAGGTAAGGCCGCCGACCACCGCCAACGCCAGAGGCTGATTGGCCTCGGTGCCGTGCTCGAGCGCAAACGCGGTCGGAATTAGCCCGATCACGGTCGCCAGGGAGGTCATGACGATGGGCACGAAGCGCGAACGGGCCGCCTCCATGATCGCCTCCACCCGCCCAGTGCCGTCGCTGTAGCGGCGCGCGGCGTCATCGACGAGCAGGATTCCGTTCGACACGGCGATGCCGATGACCATGAGCACGCCCATCAGCGCGGTGATGGAAAATCCCTGCCCGGCGGCCAGCAGCGCGGCGACGATTCCGACCAGCGACACCGGGATGGTGAAGAGGATGATGAACGGCAGCCGCAGCGACTTGAATTGCGACGCCATGATCATGAAAACCATCATCACGGCGAGGCCCAGCGCCACGCCGAGGCCGGCGAAGGTCGTGCGCATGAGGCCGACCTGGCCCACGAAGCTGAGCTGCACCTTCCGTGTGCGCGGATCTCGCTCGAGGGCGGAGCCCAAATCTGCCGCCACGCTCCCCAGGTCGCG
>JBBQIO010000100.1:0-9144 GCA_038325015.1 Polyangia bacterium | reverse complement strand
AACACGTCGGCGGGAATCGACTGGTCGACGATCACGCCGATATCGGTGCCGCTGTCGAGACCATAGGCACACAACGTCGCCTTGCCGTGTAGATGGCAGTAGCCGTCGGACAGGCACTTGTAGTCGGTCGGGCACGCGCCGCCCGGACCACACGAAAAGGCGCACGGCGGCTGGTCCGGGTTGAAGCAACCGGCGAGCACCACGACTAGGACGACCGCAAAACCAAGCGCGAAGCTGCGAAGAGTGGCCATCAGAACGAACCGCCCAGGCCGAGCTCCGCGCCATGCGCACCGAACGCGGTCACGATCCGCTCTTTGGCATGCTTGCGGTCGACGACGAAGAGCACCACCGTCGCGACCAGCAGCGCGCCCGAGGCCGCGAAAAAGCCGATCGCCATGTTGTTGTAGAGCTGCCCATCGTGGCGAAGGCTGTTCAGATCGGACTGCGCGGCGGCGTCATAGACCGCCGGCTGCCCCGTCGAGTCGACGAAGTTCAAGCGGCGCGAGACCTCGTCGGCACGCGACTGCGCGGCCAGCCCCAAGATGGCGCCCGTGGTGAACACGGCCACCGTCGCCGCTACGCCTACCCAGGCCACGGTCCTGAGCTTGGTGCGCGGACCGTCGTCCAAGAAGGTGAGCTCGGGCTCGCGCGGCTTCTGTGGCGCCTCGTTGTCGTTGAGCTGCTTGGTCGCGACCGGTTCAGCCGCCGGCGCGGAAAGCGGGGTCAAGCCAAGGCTGGCCGCGGTCACCGGTGCCGGCGTCGGAGTTGCGTCACTGAGCGGCGCCACGGGCATTGGTGCGTCGCTCGGCGCGCGCGGGGCGGAGTGCGTCACCGATTCATCGGCCAGCTCGAAGTGGCGCTTTTCGATGCGCGCGATCCGCGACTTGACCTCGCCGGCGTCCGGCGCCGTGGGCTGCCCCTTCAAGTAGGCGCGATAGGAGTCGACCGCTTTGTGCCCATCGCCGGCGTGCTCGTACGATTCGCCGATATTGTAGAGCAACACCGGATCTTTGGTCAGCGCGAATGCCTGCTCGAACTCCGCTGCGGCGACATGAAAGTCTTTGCTGCTGTAGGCTTGCTGCGCTGCAGCAAAATGCTTGGAGGCTGCCTCGAAGTCTTGTGCGCGGGCGACGGGCGCCAGAAGCCCGAGTGCCAGCAGAAACCCGACGATTCGCATGCGCGGCATGTTACACCACCCTCGCGCGGGTTCCACTTCCAAGATCCTGCCGAAGATCCCAAGGCAATGGCCAAAGCGACCAAACTGGAGCGAATTCGCAATCTCGGCATCGTCGCGCACATCGACGCCGGCAAGACCACCGTGTCCGAGCGCTTTTTGTACTACGCCGGCCTCATCCACAAGATCGGCGAGGTCCACCAGGGCGCGACGCAGATGGACTGGATGCCCGAGGAGCGGGAGCGCGGCATCACCATCACCGCGGCGGCCACCACCTTGCCGTGGCGCGACTGCGAGCTGCATCTCATCGATACGCCCGGCCACGTCGACTTCACCATCGAGGTCGAGCGCTCGTTGCGCGTGCTCGACGGGGCGGTCGTGGTTTTTTCGGCGGTCGACGGGGTCGAGCCGCAGTCCGAGACGGTCTGGCATCAGGCCGACAAGTTTGGCGTGCCGCGGCTGGCCTTCATCAACAAGATGGATCGCATCGGGGCCGACCACATCGAGGTGCTGGCGCAGATGAAAAAGCGGCTCAATGCGCGGCCGGCGCTGATCCAGCTGCCGATTGGTGCCGAGGGGGACTTCGTCGGCGCGGTCGATCTATTGACCATGAAGGAGGTCACGTTCAGCGGCGGCGAAGAGGATGCGCCCACGGTAGACGAGCTCAGCGACGAGCGCCGGGCGCCAGCGCAAAAGGCGCGCGACGAGCTCATCGAAGCGCTGGCCGATGCCGACGACGAGATCGCCGAAAAATACCTATCCGGTGCCGCGCTCGACGAGCCCGAGCTGCGCCGCGCGCTGCGGCGGGCGACGCTGGCGCAAAAAATAGTTCCTGTGCTGGTCGGCACGGCGCTGCGCAACAAGGGAATTCAGCCGCTGCTCGACGCGGTCGTCGACTATCTGCCGTCGCCCCTCGATCGTCCGCCGGCCCGCGGGGTCAAGCCGGGGACCGAAGAGGCCGAAGAGCGGCCGACCGACGACAAGGCGCCGTTTGCGGCGCTGGCCTTCAAAGTTGCAATGTTCGAGGGGCGCAAGACCGTGTTCGTGCGCGTCTACTCGGGCGTGCTCGCGGTCGGCGACGATGTCTTCAATCCCCGTCTGGGACGCACCGAAAAGGTGGCGCGGCTGTTCACGGTGCATGCGGATCGACGTGAGCGCTCCGAGCGCGTGACCGCCGGCTACATCATCGCGGCGATGGGGCTCAAAGATACGGCCACCGGCGACACGTTGTGCGACCCAAGGCGGCCGCTCCTGCTTGAGCGCATCGACACCTACGAGCCGGTGATCTCGTCGGCCATCGAAGTCTCGGCGACTGCCGACAAGGACAAGCTCGAAGTCGCGCTCGCCAAGATGACCGACGAGGATCCCACGTTTCGCGTGCGCGTCGACGAGGAGACCGGCCAGACCATCGTCTCGGGGATGGGTGAGCTGCATCTGGAAATCATCCATGATCGGCTGGCGCGCGAGTATGGCGTGCCGACGCGCATGGGGCGGCCCGAAGTTGTGCATCGTGAGACTGCGACGGGCGAGGGCGTCGGCCACGGGCGCATCGAACGCACCAACCCAGAGGACGACACCGATATGATTTTCGGCGCCGCGACCGTGCGGGTCAGGCCGCTGCCGCGCGGCACCGGTGTGCGCGTGCGCTCCGAAGTGCCGCCGCCGCCGGCCGACATGCCCGGGCCGCTCAAGGCCAAGCTGCCGATGGCGATTGCGGCTGCGGTGGCGGGGTTGCAAGAGGCGGTCAAGACTGGGCCCGACGGCTATCCGATTGAGGACGTTGAAGCGGTGGTCATCGAGGTCGAGCCCAAAGAGGGTCTGCGCAGCGACGTCGGCTGGCGCATCGCCGCGCAGACGGCATTCCGCAAGGCGCTGACCGCTGCGGGCCATGCGCTGCTCGAACCGATCATGGAGATCGAGGTCGTGGTCCCCGAAGAATTCTTGGGCGACGTGCTCGGCGACCTGGCGACGCGGCGGGCGCAGATCGAGGACGTCGGCGTGCGCGGCGGACAGAGGAGCGTGCTCGGCAAGTTGCCGCTGCGCTCACTGTTTGGCTACTCGACGGCCGTGCGGTCGGCATCGCAGGGCCGCGCCAACTTCACGATGAAGTTCTCGCGCTTCGACGCCTGGCTATAAAAACCTGCTGCGAAGTCGCTGCGGTTTTTGACTGCTGTAGGGACTTAGACGGCTTTTGGGGGTGCGTTTTTCTCGATCTGCATTTGACGCAGCGCCTTTTCCAGCTTCTGCACGGTGGCGTTCAGCTCGTTGACCTCGCGGTGCGTGGCCAGGTGAAACGTGCGCGCGAACGCCCGCACATTTTCGTCAAAAGACGCCTGCGCGCGGCCGCGCAGCTGAAAGCCCTTCATCACCAGATTCATGACCTTGGGATTCGACATGAGCTTCATCACGCGCGGGTCGCTCATCAACTTCATTCCCCGCTCCATCAACAGCTTCTTCAAGTTCATCTCCTTCGCCTCCGTTGCGGCGTCGGGTTCATGGCATGGCCGGCCAGCCAAAGTCAATTGCCCAGCTTGCCGCGTCACCGACGGGGTGTTACACGGTCAAGGCATGGCGCATCTGGACCCATCGGCGACCCGATCGCTCGGCGTGTGGCTGCTCACCGTCTCCGACACGCGCGTCGAGGAGACCGATGAATCCGGGAGTTTGGCGCGCACCCTGTGCGAAGCAGCCGGCCATCGCATCGTCGGCTCGCGCATCGTCCCCGACGAGCCGGCCGAGGTCGCCGCGCTGATCCGGCAGGTCGCCGCCAGTGGCTCGACCGATCTCTTGATCTGCAACGGCGGCACCGGCATCTCCGCGCGCGATCGGACTTACGAAGCGGTCGCCGGCCTCTTGCACAAGCGGCTCGACGGCTTCGGCGAGCTGTTTCGTTCGCTGTCGTTTGCCGAGATCGGCGCCCGCGCGATGCTCTCGCGCGCCGTCGGTGGCGTGTGCGGCAAGCTGGTCGTATTTGCGCTGCCGGGATCGGCCGCGGCGGTGCAGCTGGGGGTGACGCGGCTGATCCTGCCCGTTGCCGTACATCTATGTGACGAGGTCGCGCGATGAGCTTGCGCGACCGGCAAATGCGCGCGATTTCGTACGTGCGTTTGTCGCTCACCGATCGCTGCAACTACCGCTGCAGCTACTGTGCAGTGGGCGATTCGGACGACGTGGAAACGCATGCCGGCGCGGCCGATCTTTTGACCGCGGACGAGCTCGCCCGTCTGGTCGGCATCTTACAAACACTCGGCGTGCGGCGGATTCGGCTGACCGGCGGCGAGCCCACGGTGCGGCGCGACCTGGTCGAGATCGTGGCCCGCCTGGCGCGCCTGGGACTCGACGATCTGAGCCTGACGACCAACGGTGAGCGCCTGGCGGAGCTGGCCGCGCCACTGTTCGATGCTGGGCTGCACCGGCTCAACGTCAGCGTCGACACGCTCGACCCGGAGCGCTTCTCGCGCCTGACCGGGCGGGGCCGACTGTCGCGCGTGATGGCCGGCATCGACGCGGCCCGTCGCGCCGGCTTTCCGCCCATCAAGATCAACACGGTCGTCCTCGGCGATGAAAACGACGCCGAGGTGGGAGCGCTCGCCGCCTGGTCATGGGAGCGCGATCTCGTGCCGCGCTTCATCGAGATGATGCCGCTTTCCGTTGGGCAGCCGTTCCGCCGCGCGCGCTTTGTCGCTGCCGCCGAGGTGCTGGCCCAGCTGACGGCGACGCATGGTCCGTTGCAGCCGACGAGCGATGGCCCCGACGGAGGCGGTCCCGCCCGCTACCATCGTGTGACCGGCGGGCGCTTTATGGGACGGATCGTCGGGGTGATCGCTGCGGTGACGCAGCCGTTTTGCGCGACTTGCAATCGCGTACGCGTGACTGCGACGGGTCAGCTCCATGCGTGCTTGGGCTCGGATGACGCGGTCGAGCTCGCCGCTGCGCTGCGCGCCGGATCCGACGGTGACGTCGCTGCGCTCGTGCTGGCGGCGGTCGCGCACAAGGTCGACGGCCATCGCTTCACCACTCTGGGCGAGGGCGGCCCGCGCAAGCACATGCTAGTGATCGGGGGCTGAGCTCCCTTCCGTCGGCCACCAGCGCTATACTGCACACGAAGTCGCACATCTGCTCGACGGCTCGCCCGGAATCGGGCCGGCCCGAGGGACGAAGGGAAGCAACATGACAGGAAGATCCGTACGCGTCCTACCTGCGCTCGCCACCATTTGCATCATCGCCGGCGGCATTGGCTATCTATTTTACAGCGCCGGCGACGGCCTCGAATATTACAAGCACGTCGACGAGGTGAAGAGCGACACTGCACGCTGGACCGGCAAGACGCTGCAGATGCACGGCTTCGTCCAGCCCGGCACCATCTTGCGCAAGATGGACAAGGACAAACAGCAGATCGAATACAAGTTCCAGGCGATCAATTGCGGCGCGCTGGTCGAGGTCAGCTACGCGGGCACGGTCCCGGACACGTTCAAAGACCGCGCCGAGGTGGTGGTCAAGGGGCGCCTGATCGACGCTGGCCACTTTACCGCCAACGAGATCAGCGCCAAGTGTCCGTCCAAATATTCGCAGACGCTCGACGGCCCGGCGGTCACGCTGTGCACACGCGGCGACAAGAACCAAGACGGCAAAGCACCGCCCGTCGGCGGCACGCTGTGACCTCGACCAACGCCGTCGCTGACATCGGCCAGCTCGGCCTTTTGGGCGCGCTCGTCGCGTGCGCCTATGCGGTCGGAGGCTCGGTCGCCGGCGCGCGTCGCGGCTCGCAGCGCCTGGTGCGCTCGGCGCTGGCGGCGGCGCATGCGGCCACGGCATTGGTGGTCTT
The DNA here is from genome assembly GCA_038325015.1 of Polyangia bacterium. Taxonomy (GTDB): domain Bacteria; phylum Myxococcota_A; class Polyangia; order Palsa-1104; family Palsa-1104; genus JBBQIO01. Next base: position 3,145 of record JBBQIO010000100.1, on the reverse strand, counting down.
CGCTTCGGCGATTCTGTGGTTTGGCATCTTGGTCAACGACTACTCGATCAAGTACGTGCAGCGCACCTCGGACGCGACGATGCCCTGGTATTACAAGGTGTCGTCGTTCTGGGGCGGGCTCGACGGCTCGATCATGTGGTGGGTGCTGCTCCTGGCGGTGTTTTCGTCGGTGGCCATCTTTTTAAACCGGCAAAAGCATCGCGAGCTGATTCCCTATGTAACCGCAGTTTTATTCACGGTTGTAGGTTTTTTCCTTTTCTTCATTATCTACGAAAAACGCCCATTCGACGTCTATCTCACCGAAGCGCCCGCGCTCGGCAAGGGCATGAATCCGCTCTTGCAAAACCCCTACATGGCGACGCACCCACCGTCCCTCTATCTCGGCTTCGTCTCGGCGACCGTGCCGTTTGCGTTCGGCATCGCGGCGCTCATCACCGGCAATCTCGACGACAGCTGGATCCACTCGACGCGCCGCTGGATGCTGGTCAGCTGGTACTTCCTGTCGCAGGGGCTGATTCTCGGCATGCTCTGGTCGTACGAGGAGCTGGGTTGGGGCGGCTACTGGGCGTGGGACGCGGTCGAGAACGCGGCGCTCATTCCCTGGTTCACCGCGACGGCGTTCTTGCACTCGATCGTCATCCAAGAGCGACGCGGCATGCTCAAGGTGTGGAACGTTTGCCTGGTGATCATCACCTTCATCCTGACCATCGTCGGGACCTTTTTGACGCGCTCGGGCGTGGTCGCGTCGGTGCACGCGTTCGGTCAGGATCACGAGCTGGCGGTCATCTTTTTGTGCTTTATCGGCGCAATCACCGTCTTTTCGTTCGGCTGGGTGATCTACCGGTTGCCGCTCCTGAGCGCGCGCAACGAGCTCGATTCGTGGCTGTCGCGCGAGTTCGCCTTTCTCATCAATAACTGGATTCTTCTGTCGGCGGCGTTTTTCGTGCTCGTTGCGACGCTCTTTCCCAGCATCTCCGAGGGCATCACCGGCGAGCGAATCACCGTCGGGCCGCCCTTTTTCAATAAGTGGATGACACCGATCGGCCTGGTGCTGCTGTTCTTGACCGGCACCGGCCCGCTCATCGCGTGGAGAAAATCGTCGGCCGCCAACTTGCGACAGCAGCTGCTCAGCCCGGCGGTGTTCGCCGTCGTGGTGACGATCGGGCTGGCGCTGATTCCCGGGCTGCGTGTGCGTTCGGCATTTATTTCGGATAAGATTCAAATCCCGGTTTCACTCATTTGCTTCGGATTATCAGCTTACGTCTTCGGCAGCATCTTTCAGGAGTTTTATCGCGGCTCGCGCGTGCGGCAGAGCCATACCAAGCTCGGTCTACTGACCTCGTTCGTTGGCCTGGTGGCGCGTGGCAAGCGGCGCTATGGCGGCTATGTCGTGCACTTGGGCGTGGCGCTGATGTTCATTGGCTTCGCCGGTGGCGCCTACAAAAAGGAGAGCGACGTCACGCTCGAACGTGGCCAGTCGGCGACCATCGGCAGCTACAGCGTGCGCTTCGACCGGCTGGTACAGGCCTCCGACATCGAAAAGGACATTGTCTCGGCGGACGTCGTCGTGTCGACGACTGCAGGACAGGAGCTCGGTCGGCTGTCGCCGGCCAAGTGGGCTTTTCGTCGCCACAAAGACGAGCCGCCGACGACGGAAGTCGACATCCAAAAGAGCGCGCGCGAGGACCTGTACGTCGTGCTCAACGGCTACGACTACCCGGGAATGGCCAACCTGAAGCTGGTCATCAATCCCTTGGTCAGCTGGATCTGGATCGGCTTTTTACTGCTCGCGATCGGGTCGTTCATCGCCTATCTGCCGGATCGCGCGTATGCCATGGCGGGCGTGACGGTGCCGGCCGATCGATCGGCCTCGGCTGCGACGGCGGTAGTCCTGCTCCTCCTCTTGTGCGGCGGTCGAGCGAGCGCGCAGAGCGCCGACCAGCAGGCCGCGACGTTGCCGCCCTCAGGTGTGGCCGAGATGCCGTCGCTCGTCGGCACCGAGCTGCACAGCGCGCGCAACGAGAGCGAGCGTCAGCTGTTCGCCAAGTTGCGCTGCACGTGTAGCTGTCTGCACAACCTGACCGAGTGCGGCAGCGAGTGCGGTCCGGGTGCCGAGCGGCGCCAGCGTCTGCAGCAGCTCCTCGACCGCGGGGTCGCGCCGCAGCAGATCATCGAGATGGAAGTTGGCCGATATGGCCAGTGGGTGCTGCAGCAGCCGATCGATCGTGGGTTCAATAGGCTGGCGTGGGCATTTCCGTACGCAGTGCTTTTGACCGCGGTCGGCGGCCTGGTCATCGCTGGGCGACGCTGGACGGGTCGGCGGCACGCGGCCGAAGCGCTGGTGCCACCGGAACACCCGGAGATCGACGACGCGCACTACGCGCGCAAGCTCGAAGACGAGCTCGACGAGAACGACTGAAAAGGTGCCCGTGAGACTTCGCTCCGTAGCCGTCATCGCCGCTTCGATCGTCTTGCCCCTGGGTGTCGTGCTGTATGCCTTTTACGGCAGCGGCCGACAGCTCGGCGGCGCGTTTTTTTTGGGGTTGGCGACGTTTGCGCTGGTGCTGCTGGCGCTCGCCGTCGTCGATGCCGCCAGCGGATTGGTGGCCGAGGCGGGGCCAAAGATCGAGACGGGGCCGGTCACGGGCCGCTGGCGCAAGGTGCTCAATCGCGAAAAGCAGCTGGTGGTCAAAGCCATCAAGGAGCTGGAATTCGACCATCAGATGGGCAAGATCTCGGCGGCCGATTTTGCCGAGATCGGCGCGCTGTACCGGACGCGCGCGGTGCGCGTGTTGCGCCAGCTCGACGAGTCGGGCGGTGACTATCGCGTGCTGGTCGAGCGCGAGATCAAGCGGCGGCACGGAGGGTCGAGCCCGACGACCGCCGTCGAAGCGGAGCCGCCCACGCCGACGACGCGCCCAACCTGCGATTCGTGCGGGACGAGCAACGATGTCGATGCGCAATTCTGTAAAAAATGCGGCCGTGGCATTGCCGCGTCGAGCGCGTCATGAGGTTGCGACCCGCGATTCTTTGGCTGCTGGCGACCTTCAGCACGCCGGCGTTCGCGCAGGCGATGGATCCGCCTATGGGCGGGGGCGGCGGGGGCGGGGGCGAAGGTGGCCCGGGGGCCATGGGCGGTGGCGGG